>NZ_JBBMXH010000044.1:0-32761 GCF_037996725.1 Xenorhabdus entomophaga | reverse complement strand
ACACTTTCTGCATCACCATTTGCCCGAACATGCCAGCGGATTGCCTGACCTGCCCCACGCCCTGACTCATCATGCCGGCCACATCACCCATGCGTACCCCTGCCCACGCTAACGCACCCAGCCAGACCATCGGCAACACAATAAACAGCGTGCCCATCACCAGCCCCATAATTAAATCATCCGACGTATTCTGAATGCCCGCCAGATTAAACAGACTGTGGGTATCTGAGCCGTACAGGGCTTCCAGTAAATAGCTGTCCAGCCAGCGGGCCGTTTCCCACCAGAAAGTCAGAAAGTTCAATGCGAAGAGGGCGAATGTCAGGGTGAATACCGTTTTAAATTCATACGCCGCAAACAGCAGGATCAACGGGATGAGGATATACAACGCCATCAGGATCACCGCCTGCATCATCGGCAGTGCCTGACGCACCGCATCAAACACCGGCATACCGAGTAATCCGCCCAATAAAGTCCCCGCAGAAGCACCGACCCGGTTGCCCGCATCCAACAAGGCAGGATCAGCATTGCCGCCATAGCCTGCGTAAACATACCCTTCCTGAGAAACCGTCAGGTTTACCGGGCTGACCAGACGGCGGAGCACCGCTTCCTGATATTCCTGTGTATTTTTGCCCAGCATTTTCAGGGTGGCTGACAGACGCAGCCATAATCCCGGATCGGCCTGCGCCAGTACCCGGTCTTTCAGCCCGGTTTTGGCGGCTGACCACCAGGCTTTGCAAGTGGGATAACCGCCCTGCCCGGTATACGGCCGCCCACTGTCCCGGCTCTCACTCCACGGGAAATAGGTACGGGGCGTTCGGGATTGCAGCGTATTATAATCACCGGCTAAAAACGTGCGGCTGCCCAGCCAGTCGATATCATTCAGCCTGGTGTCGTCGGTGGTTTGCCCCTGATCCCGCCGTTTCCACTGATACAATGCCAGCGCATAACAATCGTGGGTGAAATCCTGCAACTCCGCTGCCAGTGCCGGATTACTGATGCGGGTGTGCTGCACTTCAAAGTGCAGTTGCCGCAGATCCGGGCGACAGGGGATGGAGGCAACGGCTGCCTGGGTGAATCCTTTTGACAACCGGTGTACCACCGCCCACCAGAGCGGCACGGCAGCCGTCTGGTTATTCAGGCTGGACATCGCCGGGGCATAACCACTTTTGTCCGGTGCTTTGGGCGTCCAGGTGCCACAGCTTTTGGCGCGGGACGGGTCATACTGGAGGGTGGTCAGGCTGACATTCACCAGTGGAACACAACACACCACCATCACGAAAAAGGCGCAGTACAGGGTATTTTCAATCCGGGCAAGTGATTGTAACCCGCCATTGCCGTCGTCTTCACTACATTCTCTCACCTTCAGCCAGACGGCGATCACCTTTATCACTAAAGGCGCCGTAAACAGCCCGGTCGCCATCAGAATTTGCCATAACCCGTTGTTAACCACCCAGCCGAGCAGGGTCAGAAAGTATTCCAGATAGCTGTTGGTGGTCATCGGGTTTCTCCGCTATTCCCTGACAGGGCGTATTCACACAGTAAAATGAACATCAGACTGACGACCAGCATTCGAATTAAAGTTGCACGATGTGTCTTCTGATTTTGTGTCCGCCGCCAGATTTTCCGGCTGCCCCAGCCCAGTACGGCATACAGACATAACCGCCAGATTAACCAGAATTCCCCGGTGTCGGTTATCCAGCGGTGAAGCTGAGTCAGGTTTTCTGCCTGTTGCAGCCCGGGCCGGCCTGTCGCTAACGTGATAACCATCACCAAAGCGATAATCAGTGATAACGCGACACCTTTTCTTAATACTGAAATCTTCTCTGCCATCGCTGACCTTACCTGCGCTCACGGTTTGGGGCTTCCAGCTGATAAAACCGCGCATCGGTGCTGTCCGGTACCTGTTTTTGCGGATGCGTTTTAATGCGCTGGGTGTCCCGCTCAATAATGGTCAGGATGGCGTTGCGCGACAGTGCGCGTTTCAGCTGCATTTCATTCTTTAATGCAGTGATTTCCCTGTCCAGCGCCTCAATCCGCCGTTCCCCTTCGGCGAATGCGTCCGGTTGCGCCGCGGCATTGGGTTCGGACATCCCGGTGATAAGCATCCGCCGCATCAGCAAGGCCGTTTCAGTGGTTTCCGCCATCGCCAGTTCGCCCGCCAGACGGACTGTTAATGCGGCACTGTCCGGGTCTCGCTGTAACGCCTGAATGACACCTTTGGTTACCGCCAGACTGCCGGTTTTCAGCTTGGCCAGATTGGCGACGGTCGGTTTTTCCGTGCCATTGACCAGTTTCACCAGCTGTTCAATATTGGCTTTGGTCTGTTCTTCCAGCATCGGTGCAAAGCCCGTACCGGCCACCGTTGCACCCGGCTGTTGGTGTTCCCCGCCACTGGTGCATTCCGCCGCATTGCCACAGGTACGGATGGCGCGGTCGCCCAGCACGTTTACCACCGCTTCCGCCGCTTCAGTGGCATTTTTGAATTTGGTGCAGGCACCCCCCTGACAATCTTGCAGGCGAACAGAAGACTGGCTCAGCACGGGCTGATTATTCATCATATTAAAACCCGCGCTGGCTAAATCACGGGTGGGCCGGATAGCATTCTGCCCCCTGCCGCCCTGCTTTTTGCCACCAATCCACTGATGTCCCCCCATGCCGGTGGTTTTGGCGCCGGCATTATTGACTCTTACGGCATCCGCATCCCCGCTGTTAACCAGCGTTTTATACTCCTGCAGAGCAGCAGATTGTGTCCATTTACTGTTTTCAGCAAAATTCATCATCCGCTTCGCCATGTTCTGACAATTAAACTGGGCCTTATCGAACGCCACATTGGCCTGTAAAACGCCATTGGTCAGCATGTCATACAGACCGGGATTAGCACGCTGGATTGCCATGGCAGGAAGACTGGCCACTGCGCCGGTTGCCCCCTGAATGACATCACTCATCAGGTTCTTAAACCCCGCCGTGATACCATTCAGCTGGTTGCCGATGGTGGTTTTCAAATCAAAATTCCCGCACATCAAATCCGAACTCCAGCCGAGTTCCAGTCCGCCCAGTCTGGTCAGGGAACCGCGGGTGGCCGGCTGTGAAATCACCGAACCGCCACCCAGGGTATAAAACAGCGTATCGGAAACAGCACCGCTGGCCTCAGCCCCATAACCCAGCACACTGTTATTCACCTGCGGTAATGAGAGGGACACCACCGGCGTATTACCCTGTACAGATGCGGTTGCCAGTCCGCCCAATATCAGCAATAACCTGTTTATTCTCGTCATTGTTCATTTCCTTATTCAGATATCCGTACTGCCAAGAAAACGCTGCCCGCGCCGTTGGCAGCAGCTGTAGGGCTGCCACAGGGCATAGGCCTGATTGCCGTTGCTTGCAGCCATGTGTTCCCCGCCTGGAAACACGGCACAGCTGGAGCTTAACTGCGGTGATAACCGCTGCCACTTGTGGTTCTTTGTGCCGGTATTTTCTTTCACCGGCTCCGGCGGCCAGTAGCCGTCAGTCCGTTGGGCTTTCAGAACCTGATAAACATGAGGCTGGCCTGCACGGGTGATAATGTCAGCCACCCGCTGCGCGACCACAGCAGCGGCTTTGTCATCATCAGTCTGATTAACAAACCCTGAACGCGGGTAAATATTGCCCCACATATTGCCGGCCATCTGGCTGCCCAGTTCCCGCTGACCGGGAATAAGCGCTTCAGGATAGAACGATTCCGGTAAACCAGTGCGCCACGCGACCGTATCCAGCGTACTCAGAAAATAAGGCATCAAGGGGGTGGCAGCACTGCGGCAGGAATAGCCGGGAATTTGCCCGCCAATCAGGTTGGTGGCGGGATGCCCGATGGCATCGGCATATTTAAAACGCAGACTGGTGCGCCGTTGTCCTGCAATCTGGGTATTGTGATTACCCCCGCCTGCGGTCAGGTAAGATAACGCACCGGTAACGGCATTTTCCAGCCCGCCGGATAGTCGGCTGACCTGCGCCATTTCTGACCACGGATTGCCGCCGGGGGCGTGATAGGTGGACACGACCGCTTCGGGAAGATAGTGGGTGACTTTAACCGAGGTTTTTACCGTGCAACCCTGCCAGGAACAAAACAGCCAGTAACAAATGCCGCTGACCCGCCACTGAATACAGGCGGGCGAAAGACTGCTGGCGACAATTTGGGCCGTGTTGAGGGAGGCCTGCGCAACCGGAGCAAATGCGGTTATCAAAGTGATGACGACAGGAAAAGTAATATGTTGAATACTCATGGATGATTCTGCTCCCTGAGCGCCTTCGCTTTTGCCACATCCGCCGTACCATACACCACTTCATGATCATCAAACACCACAGCAGGATACTGACGCACCCCTAATTGCCAGGCTTCAACAACAGCACGATAAGCGTTGATAATGTGTTGTTCCTGCTGGAACCATTGGGAAGATTGCAGAATAGCTTGTGCCTGTACCGCAGCTTGTTGAGGGTCGGCAGAAAGTTGAGAGAAGATTTTCTGCTGCTGTTGTTCAGCTGTATCCAGCCAGACTACCTGTGTATCAGGGGAAAGATTGACGGGGGTATGGTGGCTGTCGGTATACACCACCGTTTTTGCATGACTCACGGATGCAGTCATCCATCCCAGCCAGAATAATGCATAACGCTTTCTCATCACCACCTTCCCGTATCCGAAAACAGACGTGAAGGGTGCGGAAAAAACGAGGAAAAATCAGCAAACAATTCTTTTTTGCAAAATGTAAAAAAAGTGGGTATTGACATTGTCTCCTCTGTCTCTCGGTTTTCCTTCCGAAGCGGGCAGACACAACGATTCAGACTTCTCCCAAATCCAGAGAAAGCAGAATTACATTAAATAAATTAATTCAAATCCCATGTACAATAAATCACCCTTACCAAGTAGCGCATTCATTTTATATAAACTTTATTCACAAGATGCCGATCAATTATTAATCGGAACATTAGAGATGGCAATAAATGAAAAACAACAAGGAATCGCTGTACCTGCAAGAGTTAGCTTACCTGCGTGAAAAAGCAAAGTTGATGGCAACTGAGTTTCCGCATCTGGAACCTTTTCTGAGTAACCCTCATGATCCGGATATTGAACGCCTGTTTGAAGGTTTTTCATTATTAACCTCAAACTTGCGCAGCACCGTTGAAGACGACTTTCCGCAAGTCACCCATGAAATGTTGGGGCGCATCTGGCCCCATACCCTGCGTCCTGTGCCCCCGACAACCATCATCCAATTTACCCCCCATCAGGACGTTCATCAGGGCGCCGTCGATATCCCCCAGGGCGTACCGATAACCACCGATGAGGGGGAATACACTTTACGGTTTCATACCTGTCGTCCCCTGCATATTGAGCCTTTCATTGTCCTGGATAAGCAGATCCAAAAAACACGGGAATACAGCGAGATCATTGTGACATTGCGCCAAACGGGCGCGGTTTCAGACCGTTGGCAAGTGGGATTACTGCAATTTTTTCTCGGCACAGACCGTGAGCGGGCGGCCCAGTTGAGTCTGTGGCTGGAACGGCATCTCGATAATATTTACCTGCGCACGCAAAACGAAGAAAAAAGGCTCAGGTACAGCAAGTTATACGGGTGTGATGCTCATGGCCATCACAGTATACTGCCCACAAGCCATAACCATTTTGACCGTCTGCAACGGATGACGGAATACTACTGCCTGCCTCATGCTTTTGATTTTATGACCTTTGATGCGCGGGATTACCGTGAATTGCCGTTAAACCGCGACGGGTCATTTGAGCTGGTATTCAGGCTGAACGGTGAACTGCCACTGGAAACCGTAGGCGATGCGTTCCAGTTAGGCTGTGTGCCCGCTGTTCACCTGGATACGATGGTCAGCCCGCCGATCCCGCTGGCGGAAAATCGCGCGCATTATCCCCTTCTTTTATCAGAGACTGAGCGGTTATTCCGGTTACAGGGGGTCCAAACGGCCAGACAACCCGGCGGCAAACAATCTTACGCTAACACCGCTCATTTCCAGCCGGTGACTCAGTTCTGCGAGAAAAGTGGCTGGCTGCTTGATGAAGGGCAACCCGATAATCTCTATTTCCAGCCCCGACTCTCCATCGATCTGCTTGGGCGTATCCAGTATTGGCTACATTTTCTGGATGCGGACGGAAAAGCGGCCACCAAACTGCCGTCCCAGCCGGTTTGTGCACACTTCATCGGCTACCATACGCAGGCCATGACATTGGAACCCGGGGCTATCACCGAATCCCAGGAATCGGTGCCTTCTCATCTGCGTGCCTGCAATATCACCCCCGTGTCACCGGATTTTCCGCCCATGGTGATGGGAAAATCAGACTGGGCGCTGATTGATAAGCTCAACCACACGCCGTTTTTGCTTTTCAATACCGAGTCCCTGAAAAATTTCCTGCGTTTGTATGATTGTTATACCGGACATGATCGCGCGCTCAGCCGCCGGATGCAGCAACATATTGACGGGATTGTCCATCTGGACTCCCGGTTTGACAGCCGTCTTGACTACGGTCCGGGGAGACTGGGCGGCGTGATTAATGGCAACACCCTGCATTTGCACCTTAATCCGGCCTGTTATGAAAATGACGGCATCATGTACCAGTTCTGCCGGGTGATCAGCCAGCTGCTGGCGAGCTTTGTTGTCCGGGATAACTTCATCATGCTGGAAATTTATCGGCAGGATGAACAGATGGCGTTATGGGCATTCCCGCATCAACTCGGGCTGCGCCGTGAAATGTAATGAGAGATGAGATGAAACCGAAAATTAAGGACATAATAATGCTAAAAAGTGGATTACGTTTTGTTTGCCGGATAGGAGGGCTACCTGAGGGGACATTTGCGGTGGCCGATTTTACCCTGCGGGAAGGGCTTTCCGAGCTGTTCACCCTGAACCTGACGCTGGTTCAGTCCCTGCCCGGTAACCCCTTTATACCGACGCCGGAAATCGATTTAACCGCGCTGTTGATGCAGGAAGCAGTACTGCAAATCTTCCACGGTGTGCTGGAGCAACGCAAAATCACCGGGATCATTTCCCATGCCGACTGGTGCGGCACCGATGGTAACAAAATCCTGTATACCTTTACGGTGCGCCCGTCCCTCTGGCGACTCACGCTCAATCAGGACAGCCGTATTTATCACCGGCAAAGTGTGCCGGATATCCTGAAGCTGTTGCTGAAAAAACACCACGTTCGCGCTGACTCAAAATTGGAAGATGCCCATCAAAGCCGGGAATACATCACCCAGAAGCGGGAATCCGACTATGCTTTTTTTTGCCGCTTAGCCGCCGAAGAGGGGATCAGCTTCTGGTTTGAGGATGAAACGCTGTTTTTCAGTGACAGCCATCTGCCCATGGCGGCAGACCTGACGCTCAGTTACAATGCCCAGCCGGAAACGGCGCACGGGATCGATACCATTTATCAGGTTCGCCTGGGGGTGGGGATGACACCCCAGCGCACCATCAACAAGGATTTCAATCCCGAACGGCCGTTTTACGCGCTCTCCCATCTGGAAAGCAACCCGGATTATCAGGCATTCGGCACACTGACGCCGTATACGGTTTACGAAAGTTATGGCCGTTTTCAGAAGGATGCCGAAGCCAAACCGTTCGTTAAGTACCGCCATGAAGCCCTGAAAAACCAGATGCAGAGTGGCAACGGGCAAAGTAACTGCATCAAACTGATGCCGGGGCAAATTTTCAACATTGCCGCCCATCCCCACGCCCCACTCAATACCTGCTGGCAGATTGTCGGGATCAGCCATCAGGGGCGCTGCCCGCAGGCACTGGATGACCATGGCGGCGAGGGCACCACACTCAGCAATGACTTCAGCTTTATCGATGGCTATGCCGACTGGCGACCGCCATTTCATTACAAGCCACTGGCGGATGGGGATGAGAGTGCCACCGTGGTCGGGCCGGAAGGCGAAGAAATCTTCGTCAACAAAGACGGCGCGATTAAAGTCCACTTTCACTGGAACCGTTACGACAAAGCCGATGACGGCGCATCTTGTTGGGTTCGGGTGGCTCAGGGCTGGAATGGCAACGGCTTTGGCTTTATGGCCATCCCGCGCATTGGGCAGGAAGTCATTGTTTCTTACCTTAACGGCGATATTGACCGGCCGATAGTGACCGGCAGTGTCTATAACGCCGTCAACCGCCCGCCACTGGATTTACCCGCCGCGAAGACCCGCACCACGTTTAAAACCAAAACCCACAAAGGGGAAGGCTTCAACGAACTGCGTTTTGAGGATGCAAAAGGCAGTGAAGAAGTGTTTATTCATGCGCAAAAAGACATGAAAACCAAAGTACTCAACAACCGCGAAACCCATGTGCTGGCTAACCACAGTGAAACCGTCGAAAAAAACCAGACCATCAATGTCTTCAAGCACAAGGAAGAGGACGTCGGGATCACTCATACCCACACGGTTGGCGAATCGTTAGCCATTACGGTCGGCGATGTGATTGAACTGCGTTGCGGCAGTAGCTGTCTGCGGATGGACAAGTTCGGCAATGTCACGATCCAGGGCACCAAATTCCTGTTTGATGCCACTGATGCCATCCAAATCAGTGCGCAGGACATTGACCTGAACTAAGGAGCCAAACGATGGAATTCAGAAACCTGACCCCGTTTTCAGTTATTAATTACAAAATGCTGGATACCGAAGACGAGGAATATCATGTTGTTGCCATGAAAATCGTCTACCAGCTCCAGCCTGTGGGTTCGGGGCATTATCGGCCTGTACTGGCCGCCCCTTATGGCGAACTGGCGGTACAGGATACCTTTTCCGGCGAAATGAACCGGTCATCGGTTTTGCAGGAAAGTGATTTAGCGCCGCTGAAACTCAAATGTGATGTGATTGTCAATGGTGTTGCCTATGCGCCAGCGGGTGAAGCCTGTGAAAAAATGCCTGTCCGGTTACAGGTCACCACGCGTGACGGGCAAGCGCTGATCGATAAGACCCTGCATGTCTGGGGAGAGCGTGAGTTTCAGCGTTCTTCACAAGGCGAATGGCAACTGACGCCGCCCCAAAAATTCACGACGTTACCGGTAGATTACCGTGATGCCTTTGGCGGGGAATGCAAAGTGTATGAAAAGGATAACGCGGCTGCCTCCGTGCCCGAAGAGATCCGTCTGACCGACACCCAGCGGGAACAGCACCCGGAAAAAGACAATTCCCCCCTTGCCCATGCCACATGGGAATACAATCCGCTGGGGACGGGTTTTATCACCCCGTGGTATGCAGAGGCAAAAGATCTTTCCCGCTACCCGGCACCTCGCATTGAACACCCTGATGCCCCGATAACGGCCGCCCACTTTGCGCAGTGGCTGAATTCGCCGCCGTCCATTACGGAAAAGGTTTGCCAGCCTGCGGGACTGGGGATTATCGGACGCGCCTGGCTGCCCCGCCGCACACGGGCAGGCACCTATGATGAGCAGTGGCTGACAGAACGCCACCCTTATCTTCCCGAGGATTTTAGTTTTCGTTACTGGAATAACGCGCCGGACGACCAGCAAATTGACTTTCCTGCTCCTGATATCCGTATCAGTCTGTTCAATCTGACCCGTGACGGTGAACTGCATGTCCAGTTGCCGGGGCACCGGCCGCTGATCCTGTTGAGGATGCTCAGTGGTGAAATGCTCCCGGAACGGATGTACGCCGATACCCTCATTATCGACAGCGAAGCGCTCACGCTCGCCATGACTTACCGTTACCACATTGAAGCAACATCGCCCCTCCGGGTGATGGAAGCCCGTTTTGAAATGGATCCGGATGCACCGCTGGTAAGAATGGCGTCACCGGATGACAAAGACGAGAGGGAGATCCATATTTATGGCTGATAATTACCTTGCCCGGACAGGCACCCAGTGGATGGTCATCGGCATTTTACCGGATGTCTGCAAAACCCCGATGGGTTCTTCAACGCCCCCCATTCCTTACCCCGTGATGGCCAAACTGGCAGACAGTTCAGTGCCGGTAAAATCCGTGCGCGCCAATGGCAAACCCGTTGTGGTTTTTGCGCAGTCGTTTGTTCCCCAGACACTGGGCGATGAACCCGGTGTGGCAAATGGCATCAAAAGCGGCACAGTGGGGGGCAAATGCCATCCCAAAGAGCAGGAGCATTCAAAAAGTGTACGGGTCGGCAATAAATTGCTGTTACGCCACGGTGACAAATTCTGGATGAACGGAGCATAAGGACATGGCAAAAATCAAGAAAATCCCACCTAAACCAGCGAGTGATGAAGCATTATGGAAAAAACGGGCGCATGACGATGCCCCGACCGGTGAGGGTAATACGTTAGGGGAAATTACCGGGCAACCGCCGAAATCGACCGAGGTGCCTAAAGAAGCTAATTCCGTTATCAAGCCGAATACCCAGAGTGAGGAGGGATTTTGGGGAAAAGTCGGAGATGTGGGAACCGGTATCCTGAAAAATCTGGGAAATACGGCCATTGATATTGCTGAAGTGGTGTATAAAGGCCATCAGGCTGATGCTGCGGTGGAAATGAAACTGGAAGCATTAGCACATAAAGCCGCGGGTAATGAAGCAGAAGCGGATCGGTTAACGAATAAGGCTGATGCGCTCATGGAAAACGCGAATCTGGATGAATACCGATTTAAGCCAGAAGGCGCGGCAGAAGAATTTGGGGATACCCTCGCTGACTTAAATCCCAAAGGGGTAATCAAGCAAGCGGTGAAAGGTATCGCTAAAGGCGGGTCAAAGGCCATGTCGATCATCGCTGGCAAGGAAAAGGGGGTTGCACGAAGTAATTCCAAAGCTAAACGACAAGAGACCCAGGCGGCTGAAAGAGATAAAACAACACCTTCCAAAGACCCAGACGAGCTTAAAAAGGAACTGAAAGAAAAACAGCAAAATAAAGGGGGTAAAGTCAAAGGGGTTAAGAAGACTAAGGTGCCGTGTTTTCATCCTTATGACAGCAAGCGGTATAAGAGGTTAAAAACGGATAAAGAGCGAAAAGCATTTTTAGATGAGTATTCCGAGCAATTAAGAAGACAGCAGGATGCTATTAATAGCATGTCACCTGAAGAATTCAAAATTGCAAGGGATTCTTATAAGAAAAATAAGCGGAATAGCCAAGCAGCCGGTGCTCAAGAAAACTTTAGAGTAAGTTTAGAAAATGATATATCCGATAATGTCTCTAGGAATTTAGTAAGGAAAGGAATGTCACCCCAAAAAGCTGATGAAATAGCAAAAGAAAAAGCTAAAAACGCTCTTCAAGGATTAGCCGCATTACATGAACCCGATATGGTGGCTGGAGGCTATGGACAATATGCACCTAAAAAAATGGGAGATTCAGGAATTAACAGTGCAATTGGAGGTAGTTGGAAAGGCGGGCGAATAAAATCTCTTGATAATGCAGCGAAAGAGGCAGTTGACAGTGGATTGGGTGACGCTAAGATGAACATTCAACTAGAATTATGCCGAGGTAAGGGGAAAAAATAATGCGCGATGATTTCTTTGAATATTTTATTCAAAAATTTGGAGAAGCAACCCAACATAGAGCAGTTCCTGCTGAAGCCATAGAGAAATGGCGAGGAAAGTTACCTGACAGGTTATTACATTATTGGTCAACAGAAGGTTGGAATAGTTATCGAGATGGATTGTTTAGTATAGTCAATCCTGATGATTATGAAGATATTGTTGATATGTGGTTAGAAGATACGCCATTTGAGGAAATGGACTCTTATCATGTTATTGCCAGAAATGCATTTGGAAAACTTTATCTTTGCGGTCAAAAAACAGGCAGGAATTTATCAATATCTAGTATTTTTAATACGATAGTCTATTCTAAAAATGAATTCTACCAAAAAAATAGCCAAGATTTAGATATTGATATTGGGGTTTTGTTCTCTAATCAAAATGTAAGTTCATGTGATCTGAGAGGAGAAAGAAAAACAGGCATATTTTCCAAAGCGATAGAAAAATATGGTCCTCTAAATGAAAACGAAATCTTTAGTTTTGAACCTGCTATTGTATTGGGCGGTGAAATTAAACTCGAAAATGTAAGAAAATTGGATATGCATATCCATTTGGATATTCTTCGTCAATTTGCAGATCCAGATATTCAAGAGATTTGATTATTTTCTATTGCTAAAGTGACTGTTTTAACAGTCACTTTATGTATTTATTATGAGTATAAATAATGCGTGATGAAGATTTTGAGTGCTTTATTGAGGATTTGGGAGAGGCGACTCAGCATAGAGCTGTTCCTACTGAAACAATAGAAAAATGGCAAGGTAGGTTACCTGAAAGACTGCTACACTACTGGAAAACAGAAGGCTGGAATAGTTATCAGGATGGGTTATTTAGCATTGTAGATCCCGATGATTACGAAGATATTGTCGATATGTGGTTGGAAGATACACCATTTGAATCAATGGATGCTTATCATGTTATTGCAAGAAGTGGTTTTGGCAAACTCTATCTCTGTGGTGAGCAAACAGGAATTAATTTAACAATATCTTGTATTTTTAATACTATCACTTTTTCTAAAAGAAGAGCATACAAAAAAAATCAACAAGACTTGAATGAAGAAATATCCTCTTTCTTTGGGATAAAGTCTGCCGACAATTTTGACTTAAAAGGCAGTGGAAATACAGGAATATTTCCTAGATTAGTTAAAAAATACGGCCCATTAGATGAAAATGAAATTTTCGGTTTTGAGCCTGCCATTGTATTAGGTGGTGAAATTAAACTCGAAAATGTCAGAAAACTGGATATTCATATCCATTTGGATATCCTTCGTCAATTTGCAGATCCAGATATTCAAGAGATTTAATTTCTGATTTTTATTTGTTGATAAAGTGGCTGTTTTCACAGCCACTTTATCAAGTATTGTGGATATAAATAATGCGTGATAAATATTTCGATAGTTTTATTGAAGAATTCGGGGAAGCTACTCAGCATATAGCAGCACCTTCTGAAGCGATAGAGAAATGGCGAGGAAAGTTACCCGACCAACTATTACATTATTGGAAAATAGAAGGCTGGAATAGCTATCAGGATGGATTATTTAGCATTGTTAATCCTGATGATTATGAAGGCATTGTTGATATGTGGCTGGAAGATACGCCATTTGAATCAATGGATGCTTATCATGTTATTGCCAGAAGTGGTTTCGGAGATCTTTGCCTATATGGTGAAAAAACTGGAACAAACTTAACGATCTCATGTGCATTTCACGCTATTTATTTCAATAAAGAAAATTTTTACGAAAAAAAACAAAAAGATGCTGATCTTGATGTTGCCACTTTTTTTTCAAGTAGGGCCCTAGACTCTTTTGATCTCGAAGAAGATGACGATATATGGCTTTTTTCTAAGGCCGTGGAAAAGTATGGTCCATTAAATGAAAATCAAATGTTTGGTTTTGAACCTGCTATAATTTTAGGGGGAGATGTTGCGCTTGAAAATATCAGAAAACTAGATATGTATATACATCTAGATATTCTACGGCAATTTTCCGCCCCTGAAATTGACGAATATTGATGGATGCTAGATCATCGTTAAAAACTAAGTGGCTTATAATAAGCCACTTAGTTCTATTATGGATAGTATAAATAATGCGTGATAAATATTTCGATAGTTTTATTGAAGAATTCGGGGAAGCCAATACAATTAACGACTACAGGCAAATCCTGTCATCGGCCAGCCATTTCGCATCCACCGGTCTGTTTCTGCCCAAAATGCCCATTTTGCCTGATGCTCTGCTGAGCCTGAGCTGGCGGTGAGGTAATCCGTGGAGGTCACATAAAACTCCCGTATCCAGCCGTCATAAAGATAAAAGTTCCCCCATTCCTCATAGAGCTGTTCGAGTGAATATTTGGAAGCAATCCGGCTGCCGAGTGATTTACAAAGCTGTTTCGCATGAGAATAAAAATCTTCCGTCAATCCAGAGCGCTCAAACCAGGTGTGAACCGTCAAAGTCAGTTCGACCTGCTGTCCGGTTTCATCAGTACCCGTGAGCCTGACTCCGTCAGGATTTTGCTCTACCGTCACCATATCACCCGATACCGTCACCGAGGGTGAGTTACTCTGCCAGCTTACCCTACCTGTATTGTCTGCCGTGATAAGGCGGAATTTCGCACCATGCCAGAAAACGGAAGGTCCTCTGGTACCAAACGATTTCTGGTTGGCATTACCGCCCTGACGGTCAATGGCAACGGTATCAACCAGGCGCAACGGCAGGATAAATTCCACAGAAGAGACGACTTGCTGCTCACCCACTTCAGCAGTGACCAAAGCCTGTCCAGCATAACGACTGACAAGGGTTGCGGTTGCATTTCCCTGACGGTCTGTCCTGTCTTCCTCAAAAATCATCTCGCCAAGATTGCCAGACCAATCAACCGCTTTATCCGCAAGTCCCTGCCCATGAATATCGGTGATGGTGACAGTAAAAGTCACCCGATCTTCGCCATCCGCCGCAGCACGGGTTTTATTGACCCGAATAGTAGATAACAACACTTCATCAAAGGTGACAATGGGGGCGGCTACCTTATGATCGCCGACCTGGATCTGAACCTGGTGCTCCCCTGCAAACGTGCTACTCAGCTGAACCTGCGCTTGTCCCTGAGGGTCAGTTTGCGTACGTTCTGAGGACAGCACACCATGATCCGTTTGCCAACTTACTGGCTGATTTTCCACGGGTGATCCCAGTGAATCTTTCACCCTAGCCGTTAACACCACCGCATCCTGCCCATCACCTTTAGCCCAAACTTTATCCACCGTGATAGCCGATTTCAGCAAACGTTCAAACGTCACCGGAGCAGCATGAAGTGTTTTTCCTGATACGTCTGCTTTCACCGTTGCCCTCCCTGCGGTGCGGCTGATTAACCGGGCTGTCGCTTCTCCCTGACTGTTTGTCTGTTCCTGCCTGTCCAACAGTTGCCCGTTATCCACTGACCATTGCACTTTGCTGTTGGCAACGGCTCTATCTGCTGCATCGCGCACGTTCACCGTATAAAGGATGCTGTCCTGACCATCGGCAATCGCCGTTTGTTTGTCCGCCTGAAGCGTGTGAGTTAACGAGGCAATAAAGCGGATCGGAGAAGCCATCACCGTTTCACTGCCAACCGCCACCATCACTTCTGCATTTCCTGATACTTTGCTGGTTAAATAAGCCATGGCCTGCCCTTTTGCATCAGTCATTAATGAAAATGAGGAGAACTGGCCAAGGCTGGTCTGCCAGCCAACAGCCTGATTTGGCACAGGTTGACCACCGGCGTTTTTAACCGTGACAGTCAAGGTCGCCCTCGATTTTCCATCCGCCTTAACGCTGTGTTTATCAACGGTGATTTCGGGTATCAGCACCGCATCAAACTGTACTGAAGGTGCAATGACAACCTCTTCATCCACGGAAACACGTACCGCATGCAGCCCCTGCTGACGGCTGCGCAGCACGACCGATGCCTGCCCCTGCGCATCCGTGTTCTGCCGGGTTTGGGACAATTCTCCCTTGTCGCTTGACCAGATAACAGCCTGATTCGAGATGGGAGTCCCTTCTTGATCGGTGACAAGAACGGTATAGAGCACACTGTCATGACCATCGGCTTTAGCCTGTGTTTTATTCGCTGTCACCTGCCATCGCTTTTCGGTTGGCAAGCTCACCATCATGATTTCTGCCCGGTTGGAGCGATTACCCCGGCTGTCGATGGCTATTCCCGAAAGCCGAACGGGGTTTTTCGTGGTTTTCGGTAACCGTAACGTCACTTTCTCCGGCCGTTGGTAAAGCATTTTCCCACCTGCCTGCTGTAGTTCAGCTGTATCCAGCTCTAAACGTGCCAGCGGATATTTGGACTGGATAATCGGTACAAAGGTCACTTCCTTGCCTTCATATCCGTTGATTGATGCGGGGAAAGCCAGTGTCAGCAACGTTTGCTTCTGATAATCCAGCACCATATCGCTACGCCGATTCACAAAATCAAATTGGCTGGATTTCAGGCTGTGCAGGGGTCTGACCGCGTTCGGATCAAGTTGCTGGCTGAATGATGTGCCAAAACGATAATTGAGGTTCAGGGTAAAACGATTTTCACTGACACCTTGTTTACCCTGCCGAAAATCGGCACCCAGTGTCACTAACGGTACGGGCGTGTAAGTCAGCTCGGCGGCGACGCTGTACGGGTTTTTCTGACGTTCTGCTTCACCGAATAACGCGACCTGCTGCCCGTAATATTGCTCAAACTGCAATTGCCCGCCCCAGTGAGGAAATGCAGGCAACCCGGCTTCGACCTGAATATCCCAGCCATTGGCGGGTCTTGCATCGAAATCTGTGAGCCGGGATTGCTTCCAATGGGATAAACGCTGGTAAAGGTTGGCAGAGAGTTTGACGTTATCATGCCAGGCTTCTAACCCAAAACTATAACGGTGATGCTGCTCCGGCCACAACGCATCCCAGAAGACATTGGCACCCCATAACCAATTATCGGCTAAATAGCGATAGCCGAATCCAAGTGTAGTTGTTGTCTGACCATGGTGGGTTTTTACCCCTGACTGGCTGAATGCAGTACCCGAAGCTACGTTATACCAAGGTAACAGCCAGTCAAATGCAACGTCTTTTAACGAAAAGTGGCTGTCGAAAGGGAGTGTGAGACGGGCATTGCCATATTGGTTAAACCAGGGTGTCAGTGTTGATGTCACCGCAGACGATAACTGCTGTGCAGCCATTGTTTTTGCCGCTTCGTTGGGGGATTGTGACTGCGTAAGTTGCCTCCATTGGGTGGTGATTTCAGCCAGGGTGTGCTCATGCTGATCCGGGTTTGGAACTTCCGGCATGGCCTGGCCGGGAAAACTGAGTGACAGGCTTAACAGAGCGATAATCAGAGCTTTTGTATCATCGAACAGGGATGAGCGCGATTTTTGGCAGGCTGGCATATTATTCCTTTCGTACCTTTTGAAAAGGACAACATACCGAATAGAATGATAAATAATGCCGTTAAATTCTTTTTTAAATATTTAGAATTAATGAACATAGATTGAATTTAAGGTTGTTTTATGAACGACTAACAAACACTACTACAATCAAATAAATTATATATTCATATTTAATGATGATTTTTTATTTTCATAATTCATTGTTTTAATGAATTAAAACATCATCTATCGAATAAACATATTTTTTAACTTAACTAAAAATTTAATTCATTAATATTAAATAATAATATATTTCAATATGACAAAGAATAAATAAAAATGCACTATTTATATTGATATAGTTTAAATAAAAACCACAATCAAGCTACAAATAATACACTTGATTGAATTGAAACCAAATTAAGGTGATTTCCCACACATTATAAAAAAGCAATCAGGCTCATAAGATACAAAACCATAAGAATATTGTTTTAAGTTTACATTTCTATATAATGCGCCACCATTTCCTGATACCTGTAATTTATAATTTATTATGCCACTTTATTTTTCGGGCAGAATACCTGCTCATTCTGCTGGTTTATTGATTCTGGTGCTGTTCGCCATTGCAGGGCAATCAACAGCATCATCGTTTATCAGCCCGGTTGACCAGAATGCCATTACCCAGCAACAAAAAAACGTGTTACAACAAGCGCAACAGCAGCGTGATGACATTCGTAATGGTGTGACATTATCACCACACACAGCTCTGGCACCGGATGATGTCAACACGTTCTGCCACCCTGTTCACCAGATTCAGTTTGAAGGGGCAGACAATCTCTCCGCCTCAGTGCAACAGGCATTATCTAAACCTTACTTATCCCGTTGCCTGACTGCCGGTAAAATTAATGAATTAGTCCGCACGGTATCAAATACCTACATAGAAAAAGGCTATATAACTTCACGGACAGGATTAAAAGAGCAGAATTTATCTACCGGCATGCTGACCATTATGGTGACGGAAGGAAAAGTCGGCTCCATCCTTCTTGACGGTGAAACATCCCTTGCTCTGAAAATGGCATTTCCCAATATAGTCGGCAAGCCCCTTAATTTGCGGGATATTGAGCAGGGCATGGAGCAGTTAAACCGACTGCCTTCCCGGCAGATAACCATTGATATCCGGCCAGCTGAACAACCCGGTTACTCTGACGTGATTTTAAAACGAACGGCTTCCAAATTGCCTGTCCATGCCAGTCTGGGTATTGACAACAACGGGCAAAAAAATACCGGAAGAGAACAAATTAATGCCACTTTAGGGCTGGACAACCCACTGCACCTTGCAGACCTGTGGTCAATCTCCGCCAGCCATAACAGTGACTTTAGCAATAATCATCAGAGCTGGAGTATCGCTTCAGGCGTGACTATCCCTTATGGCTACTGGTCATTCGATTACCAGTATGCCAGAAATAGCTCATTTCAAATGCTCCCGGTGGGGACGGGCAGTTACCGTCATGAAAGTCAGGGGCAAACTCATCAGTTAAAAATAAACCGGACGTTATACCGGGATGGGCAGCAAAAACTGACCCTGAATATGGGATTAGTTCATCGCCAGACGTCCAATACTGCGGCCGGTGTTAAGTTATCCATCAGCAGCCCGACATTGAGTGCCGTTAGTCTGGGTGCTAACTACAGTACTACGCTGGTCGGAGGCTACCTGACGTTTAACCCGACATTCAGCCAGGGCTTGGATATATGGGGGGCAACGAAAGACAATTCTAGTGTCCGTAATGTGCCGAAAAGCCAGTTTCGTAAATTCAGCCTGAGCAGCAGTTATTTCATGCCTGTCACGGAGAATATCTATTACCTGACTTCTCTGTATGGGCAGTTCACACCGGATAACCTGTATGCCAGTGAACGCCTTTCATTAGGAGGACAATATTCTGTCAGAGGGTTTAAAGAGCAAAATCTCATCGGAAATAATGGCGGCTATTGGCGTAATGAACTCAACTGGAAACTCGCCAAACTTCCTTTAGTCGGTGAACTTTCTTTCAACAGTGCACTGGATACAGGCTGGTTGAAAAATAATAAAAAAGGACAAATAGAAGGAGGCCATGCTACAGGGGCATCACTAGGTATTTCATTTAATCACAACAGAATGAATCAGGCGATTACAGTAGGAAAACCACTTATTTATCCCTCTCATCTCAGACCAGACCACTGGGTCATTTATTGGTCTGCTTCACTTCAGTTTTAATACAAACACAGCAAGAAATTTGGACTTCATTTCATGAAAGAACAAGAAAAAGATAAAGTTATTAGCCCACTGGCAAAGGGAACCAGTTATTTTTTGATTTACCTAACAGGCATCTATCCGCTGAACTCAGCAGTGGCAGGCGGTATTACGCCTGATAATCCGCAAACACAAGTTCACAATAATGGCAATGTGCCGGTGGTTAATATTGCAACTCCTAATAATGCAGGAATATCGCACAATACGTACCAAGAATTTAATACCGGAACACAGGGTGCGGTACTAAATAACACCACACAGGCGGTTAATTCTCAACTGGCCGGCCAAATTAACGCTAACGTTAATTTGCAGGGAAAAGCAGCCGAACTCATCATCAACGAAGTCATCGGCAGCAACCGTTCTGAATTACTGGGACAGCTGGAAGTGGCTGGCCAGAAAGCTAATGTCATGATAGCCAACCCCAATGGTATCACCTGTGATGGATGCGGATTTATTAATACCTCCGGTGCCATACTGACAACCGGTAAACCGCAATTTGATGCCCAGGGTGCACTGGAAGCCCTGAAAGTGACAAAAGGCCAGATTACCATCGGCGGTAAAGGATTAAATGGCCAGTCAACGGATTATATCGATATTATTAGCCGGGCCACTGAGCTGAATGGAAAAATTCAGGCCAATAACCTCTCACTCACTCAGGGTGCTAACCAAATTTCGTTTAAAGACGGTACATCAAAGACCATTGCCGGAGAAGGTGCTGTACCACAACTGGCTGTCGATACTAAAGCACTGGGTGGTATGTATGCCAATAAAATCCGCCTGATTGCAACTGAAAATGGAGTTGGCGTTAATCTGAAAGATATAACCAGTACTCAGGGTGATATTACGCTGAGTTCCAATGGCAAAATGGAACTGGGTAATATCAAATCTAAAACTGACTTAAGTGCGGGTGGCAAGGAAATTAATATTAGGCCTAACTCTCCTATTCAGGCAGAGCTAAATATTATTCTGGCTGGTGATAAAATTGTCAATAAAGGCAGTGTAACTGCCGGACAAGATATGCGGGTATTGGGTAATACAATCAGCAATATCGGTTCTCAGGTACTTCTGCAAGCCAATAATAATATGTGGATTCAGAAAAATGTAGACGGCAATAAAAATAAAGAAGTATTAAATACAGGTACTATTAGAACTAATCAAGGTGATCTTGTTATTAGATCTGAGGATATAGTTAATGGTTTTGATGATCTAGAATATAGTTATAACACTACTAAATTTAAATTAAAACAAGGTATGTTTGGCCCTGAATTTACTGAAGAGGGGAAGTATGGTCCTTATGGTTATCCTCAAAAATTAGAGCACACTGAAATTTCTATAACAAAGAAACCTCAATCTGCAATTATTGAATCTGGAAAATCTGCTTATCTATATGGAGATAATATCAAAAACAAACACTCTAATATTATCGCTTCTAATGATTTAATACTTACAGGTAATAAATTAGAAAATAAAGCATTTTCTAGTGGATCGTTACAGCTATTTGCAGATTATGGCTTTATGGCTGATGAGATTTTTTTATGGACACCCACTCTCAGTACTGAGACAAATTTACAAGCTAAACATAATTTAGTTTTGGATTTTAAGAATATTGATGTGGGAGTTGATGACCCCAAGGAATTTAATGATTTTAAAAAATCATTTGGACTGCTTTTTAAAAAATTTAAAACTTTTCTTGATAAAACCCCACTAAACATAAATGCAAAAAACATAAGTATAATAGGTGACTCCGTTAGTATTAACACTACTAATTTAGAAGCAACCAAAAATATAAATATCATATCAAAAGATAAATCCGAAATTGATCTTGCAGATTTTAAGGCTATAGATGATATTTCTATCGTTTCGGGGGATAATATCTCGCTACTTAGAAGTAAGCTGTCAAGTAATAACATTTTCCTTAACAGTTTTAATGGCAATATTGTATCCACAGATGGGTTGTCTTATGATAACGAGACTTTTTATACAAATGGCATTCGAAGATTAAGCAAATTAGAAGCTACTAATGATTTAACTTTATCATCTAATAATGGTAGTATACTTATCAGAAATAATGTATTTTCTCCTATGAGTTATAATGTTTCAATGTATGCTTTAAAAAACATTGATATAGAAAGCACTTACGATCTTATTCCTCATCGAAGCATTATAAAAGATCCCTCTGGTAAATCTAATTGGTACGAAATATCGTTTAAGAACCTAATTCCTATTACAAAATTGAATTCATCAAATTCAATCTTGATGACTAGTGGAAACAATTTATCTTTAACTAGTATGGTTTTAAATGCTAAGAAAGATATTAATCTTAATTCTAAGAATGACTTTAAAGCTACATCAAGAGAATTTATAAATAGAGATAGTAATTTACCTTCCTCACAGAAGACAGTCTCTCCACATCTTTTAGAGTTTAATATTAAATCAGATGACCCTCAACTACAAACTCAAATTCATGCAGGAGAAAACCTATTAATTAATGCTTCAAATGATATTAAATCAGAAGGTGCTAAATTTTCGGCTGGCAATTCAATATCTTTATTAGCTGGAAATTCAATGAATTTACTTGCTGCAATTTTTCCTGTAAGAAATCCATGGACTACCACTAAAAGTTTGTATGGAGAAACAGTATCGCTAGAATCAGATGATTTCAAAAGATATTTTCTTGATTTTATTAGAACAGATGTTCCAGCTACGACTAATGTAGATGCTGGCAAAGATGTTATAATATCTTCCGGCAATGAGATTACAACTGAAGGATCAAAAATATCAGCTAATCAGAATATAAATATATATTCTGGTGGAGATATAAAATTCAATGCTTCAAGGAATTACTTTTACGATTTTTCAAATAGACAAGAAAAAGTAACCAGAAACGTAACTGAATTAAATAGTGCTGGTTCATTAAACATACTTTCTGGCGGAAGTATTTTATTTCAAGCATCTAAATTATTTTCCAAAGGATTAGGAGCTATTTGGAAAGATCCTATTCGATTATCTAATTATAGCGGACCCATAATTGAAGTAGAATCTGAAATACAAAACATTAAAAGTGAAATTGGATCAATTACAAAAGAAAAAAGTCTAGTAGAATCTGAACTATCTTTAGAGAAAGCGGAGGAAAAATCTTGGAGTGATTATTTTACAGCCGGAGGAACAAATTATGATGCTTTTGGTGGTTCAAAAGAATATTTTGAATCTTGGTTTGCCGAAGTTGAAGATCCTCTTCTTGACGATATCAGACAAAAAATAAAAACAAAACAAAACAAATTAACCGAAGTGGAGTCTAGATTAGCTCAAGCTAACTCAAAATTAAATAACCATATGAATAAATTGGTTATAGCTAAAGAGGAAGCTAAAAATAAAGGTGAAAGTGAAACAAAAATACAGGCTGATATAGATGCTCATAATAGAGCTGAGGCAATGAGAATCGGAACTATAAATATAGCTGCTAAAGGTGGCTACCTTTATGCTGCAGCTTCTGACGAAATTAAAAGTTTTGAAACTATAAATGAAGTTAAATATGGTACGAACAACAAAGTTTCAGAATTCATTGCTTCTGGAGATATTGATATCTTAAGTAGGGATGATTCTACTTATGAAGCGAGTAAGATAGAAGCTGGTCAAAATATCACATTGACTAGTACTCATGGATTTACTAATTTCAAAGCAGTAAAAGATACTGAATATGAAAGAAAATTCAGTAAATCTAATGGTTTTTTTATAAAAACCAAGGATAAAGGTCATTCTTCCGAAACTTGGGTATTACCCCAAATTAAATGGAATGGAAATTTTGTAGTAGATGCAGCTCAAGGTATTACCTCTGATATTAAAGTAAAGAATAGACAATCTTTACAAAACGCAATTGATATATTAGGAAGTAGTTCAGAAACAGTTTGGTTTAAAGATTTAAATACTCGACATGATATAAAATGGAATGAAGTTCAGGATGCTTATGATAGTTGGGATCATAAGAGCCAACAATTAAGTCCGGTTGCTTCTGCTGTTATTGCCATAGCCGTTGCTGCAGTCACAGCAGGTGCTGGGGCAACTCTTGCTGCTGCTGGCTACGCAGCAGGGGCAGCCACTACCGCCGGAGCCAGTGCTGCAACAGCCGCCGCTGCTTCTGGGGCTGTTACCGCAGGTATGGCATCTCTGGCTTCTACTGCAGCGGTCAGCCTTATTAATAACCAAGGCAATGTATCCAAAACCCTTAAAGAGATGGGTAGCAGTCAAACGGTAAAATCAACCGTCACTTCAATGGCAATTGGTGGTGCTTTGGCCGGATTTGACAAGCTGATGGGTGTGGAAAAAACAGCGAATGGAGTTACTAAAGCACCTTTATTAAATGAGGGTGCAGACTGGAGTAAAGTTGCTCAGCGTGTTGCAGGGCAATCGATTATTAGCTCTGGTGTAAATACCGCAATTAATGGTGGTAGCTTCAAAGATAAATTTGCGGCTGCGCTGCTTGCTAATGTAGGCAATCAGGTAAATATGGAGGGAGCGAGTTATATTGGTGATAACAGTTCAATATTAGGCGAAGCGGGCAAGGTACTGAGTCATGCTACGGTGTCTGCTCTTGCCGCAGAAATTGGTGGGGAAGATGCTAAAGGTGCCGCTGCTGGTGCATTGGCTGCTGGATTAGCAGAAGTTGTCATGGGAAGTACGCTATTTGATTCTAAGTACAGAAATGAATCTGAACAGCAATTTCATAAAATTCAAGAAGCACTTCAGGGTAATGAAACCAAAGCTCAAACAGTACAAGTTATTGGAGCATTATCCGGTGCATTACTAAGCGGTACACCAGAAGGTGTTTATAGTGCAGCCAACAGTGCTGATATTGTTCACCGCTACAATTACACTGATCATCAATTGGATCAGATCGCTCAGGAAAATGGTTGGGACATGTTAGCTGCTTCGAATGGAGATCAAGCGGCGGCAGAACGTGTTAAAGCACGGCAAGAAGGAGCTACTGCTGCTATTGCCGTTGCAGCAGGTGGATACGCTACAGTGTATGGTGGCATTATGCTGGTAGCCGCCACCGAAGAAATGCTATTTGCAGGACGCATGGCTTTCGAAGCTTGTAAAATTCAGACTGCCTCATGTATCAATAGCATAGGTATATTTGCAGCAGATGCTATGGCACCAGAAGCAGCTCTGGGAACTGGGGCATTAGGTGCCGGAGTCAAGGTTTTAGGCTATAGCTCAGAAAGTGCGAAAAATTTAGCGAACGAATTGAAGCATACTTCAAAAGAATTATTATCTAAAAATGGAAAGCCTAATACTCAAGTTGTAACGAATCTAATAGAGCAAGAAACACAGAAAGAAAATATAGCGCAAGCGCTTGATGTTGGCTCTATGAAAGATTTAAGATCCCGAGCAGTTGTTGGAGATGATTTAGAGCATGACCATATCCCATCATTCGCCGCACTTAAGAAAGCGAGAGAAAATGAACTTGGACGCTCCTTATCAAAAAGTGAAAGGAAGGAACTTTATGACAATGCGACAGTCATTGAACTTCCTAAAGAGATACATCAAGCAAGCCGAACTTATAAGGGCAGAAATTCACAGACACAAGTAGCGGGTGACTCAGCTGACTTATGTGGTGCAGAATGCCTTGACGTTGAGGATAGAAGAACACTTCTGATACAACATGGTTATAATCCTAAATTGGTTGATGATGCTCTCGAATTACTTAAGCAACGTAATCGTGAAATAGGAACGATTAAGAAATGATTGACTGGAATTTATTTATCAACGCACTTGGAGCTGCTGAATCGTCTAAGGAGTTTAGTGAACTTTGTTTAGCGATAGAAGAGCAAGCTCAAGTGTCGCAAGATCCTCTCGAATATAACGATCCAGAGGGACCAACGACAAGCTATAGCTTTATTCGTTCAGGGGTAGAGGTAGGATTCATACAAGGAAAATTAGCTCATATACACTTTTTTTCCGATAACAACGATGAGTATGAAAATTTTACGGGAGCCTTAGTCTCCGGTATACATATGGGATGGAATAAGGAAAAAGTCCTTAAAGTACTGGGAACTCCATCGATAACTGGAGGTGGTAAAGTGGGCATGTTTCATCGTTACATTGATGACTGGATAAGATATGAATATCCAGAATGCGCCTTACATTTTCAATTTAATCCAGATGGTTTATTATACCGTAGTACTTTAATGCAGCGATAACGTGTAATCTGAAAAAGAACCCAGCCAGTGTGCTGGGTTCTTTTTAAATCGATATAATATATTGATAAATAACAAAATTAATTATTTTTCTTATGACTTGTGAGTGGCTAAATCAAACTTCAATCCCCGCGCTACATCCATCCTTATTGCTACCAAAACCGCCGCTTCCAACTCACTGCACTGATGCTCGCGCATTATCGCCCGCCGTTCGGCCTTTTCTTCTTTTTCCGTCATCCCCAGCGCCAGATACAGGCTCGGTGGCACCACCCGAAACAACGCTTCGATTTTTTTCGCCAGCACCACGCCTTCGGTATAACAACGGGGCAATTTACTGGCGGAAAGCAACACGGCTTTTTGTTCTTCCGTCAGTTTTTTGAAACGGGCGATTTGCTCGACTTCATCCGGGGGCATCGTGAGACACAGCCACCATTCGGCCATATTCAGCATTTTTTCAGCGGTATCCGGGTAGTCGGCGAGGTTTTGGGTGGCGAGCCACAGCCAGGCACCCAGTTTACGCCACATTTTCACCACCTTGGTCATATAGGGGGAGAGCAGCGGGTTGGTGGTAGTGATATGGCCTTCGTCGATCACCAGTTGCAGTTCCCGATCCTGATATTGATCCCGTTCGGCCAGATTATTCACGGTGTTAATCAGAGACACCATCGCCAGCGCCATCTGTGCCGAGTAGTTTTCCCGCGCCAGCGTGCCCAAATCAATCAACGTGACATCCACTTCCGGCCACGGCGTGCCGGGGCGGTTAAACAGTTCCCCTTCAAACCCTTGGGTAAACATCGACATGGCACCGGCCATTTCATCCGCCCGAGCCCGGCGATGTGCCGTGATTAACGGCTGACCACGCTCGTCCTGTTGATGATTGCGGGCGATGGCATAGAGGGCATTCTGTAAGTCTGAAGCCACCATCTGACGTTGTTCTTCATGGCTGGTGTGAGCTGCCATCATAATGGCTTCGCGGATCAAACCGCGATCTGAGCGGGTCAGGCGCTCTTCCTCTTTTTTCTCGCCACCGGTGATCATCAGTCGGGCGGCAATTTCCATTTCCCCCAGAATATCACGCTGCTCATCCCCTTCATCCTGCGATTCATCCGTATCCGGAATATCGGCTTCATTAATACGCCATTGTTGGGGGCTGAGTTGCAACAGTTGATGGGCATCGGCAAACAGCGCCAAGCTCACGCCACAGCCCGGTTTGATACCGATTTTATTGACGGTCAGCCCCAGACTGGCGTAGTAATCGGCGAGTAAACCAAAGCTGTTCCCCGCTTCGACAATGAACAAACGCGGTCGGTGTATTGCCATCAGTTGTACCAAAGAAGCACACAACGTGGCGGATTTACCGGCCCCGGTCGGGCCAAACAACAATAAATGCGCATTCTGGGTGCGATCCTGCTTGTTCATCGGATCGAAGGTCAGCGGCGCACCACCGCGATTAAAGAAGCTGAACCCCGGATGTCCGGTGCCGGTTGAACGTCCGGTGACCGGCAATAATCCGGCCAGATGCTGCACCCACGTCAGGCGGCTGTACCAGTGTTTTTTATCTTTCTGCGGGTTAAAACACATTGGCAGGGCGCGCAAATAGGCATTCAGCGGGGACACACTGAATTCCGGCCGCACGGGCTGTAATCCGGCACTCAGCAGGGTTGACGATAACTGATACACCCGATGGTTCAGATCAGTAACATCGTTGCCGCGCACCAGAAAGGTCAGCACACTGCGGTACAGTTTATGCCGCCGTCCCAGTAAGGCTTTGACCTCCTGCACATCCTGCCGGACACGCGCCGATTCGGTATTTTCTCCCACGGCATTTTTTGCCAGCCGGGTAAAATTCTCTTCCAGCGTATCCTGTGCCTGCGCCACAATAGTCAGGGAAACGACGGTGCCTTCCGGCATCATATCCATCAACGCATTGATATTATCCCCCCGTTTCACTTCGCCCGTCAGCGTGCCCGGCTCTGGCGGGCGGCGCAGGCGTTCAACCGGCACCGCTTTATGCGGCAGGCCATCAAACCACCAGAGTCCGTTTTCGGGATCAGACACCGGTGGGTTAAACCACAGGCTTTCAGCAAAATCATTATAAATCGGGAGCTCGAGCTGCATAGGAGTTTCATAACTCACCGTGTGGTAAAAATCGGCTTTTGCCATGCCCCAGTCCGGGGATGGATTAAAATGACGTAACAACCAGCTATGGATCTGCGCACCATTCTGCCGGACAGCCACAATACCCGCGGCTGCCAGTGAGGACACCAGTCGCTCGCAAACCTGATTGAGTGCTGCCACCGAGGATAGCGTGGAGTGGTTTGCCTGTGATTTGTGCGCAGGCAGCCAGCGATAGACGGCCATACGCGTCTGGCGTTGTTGTCCCCGCCACGGTTGCCCGGTGATCAGGCTATCCTGAAATATCCCCTCAGGCTGGGCAATACTGTTCAGATGGCGTTCGGACTCAGCCAGAAAGGCATCCGTAAACGCTGTACCTTGCGCCCAGGGTTTTACATAGTCCCGTAACGTGCTGAGGTAACTGGCTGAATCATCCTCATCCTGACAAAAAAACTGCACCACCCACGGCGAAATATCGTCTTCCTCCAGACTGTCCTGGATCGCATCTTCCAGCTGATCCCGAATCTCAATCAATCGTTCAAGCGGACGCCCTTCCGTGGCCACGGGTTCAATCCGGTAGACCGCACCGACGGAAACCCCATCATCCAGCAACAGGCATTGCCCGTCGTCCAGATACTCCACCCAGGGCAGGTAGTCAATGATGGAGGGATTCGCCCGGTAAATCGCGGCTTCATCGGCTTCACGCAGCTTGCCGGGGCGATGCAGGGCTTTGGGATTTTCCATTACCGTGCCTCCGTGCGCTCACCCGGCAGGGCATACTGCACCTGCTGATAAAACGGGAACACGGTACTGTAGCCTGGTATCGGTGTATTGCCGGCGGCCAGATGCGGGAAGACATACATCACCATATCGGGATTGGGAAGACGGGGAAACTGCTGGCTGATTTCCTGCGCAGCCGAACGGCTGTAATGGTCAGGCTCTTCCAGTGCCCGATGCCGTTCGGTTTCGGTCAACGTTCTACGCAATGCGGTTCTTGCCTGCACGGCAGTGTGACCGGCTTTATTGCCCTGCCACATCGCCAGTACAGTCTGCTCACCGGCAGGCAGCAACGTGTCTTTCGAGGTTGAACAACCGGCCATCAGCCCTGACAGACATAGTACTAAGCCATATTTTAGTTTTCGCATTTTCCAGCCTCCGTAATGCCGATAGCGGTAAAGGTGGCAAACTCAGGATGGACGACCAGCTCCGATACCGTAAACGGCAGGCGCTCCCACTGTTCAGGCTCAGCCTCGTTGTTGCCTGCCACCATGGATTGCCACTGGGTATCTGACAGGTGCAAGACCGTAAAATCACCGTCACCCAGCTGTTGACATGCATTGCCGATGGCAAGATAGAGACGGGACGCTTTTTGATGGGCAGGCCGCCAGTAGAGATGAACCGGTACAGGTTCAGCGTGTGGGGGTCTGTTGACTTGCAGGCAATAAGGCTGGCTGGCACTGAACAGCCATTGAAAGACAGGCTTTTCCATTAATCTAAGGCTTCCTGAGTATCATGTTGAACGGGTTCACTAAAGTCGTAACGCACCTTACGGCCTTTCGTTTCGTAATCAATCGCCAGACTTTGGGTGATATGCACCACAACACCGGCACCGGACGGGACGTAAACCGCATCAAACGTCTGGCTGTAACGTTGCTTGAGCCATTCGGTGATGTCATTCATGCCACCGGCCATGGCTTTTCCTAATGCCGCCTGTCCGGCATTACCCGTTAAAGCGGAAGTGATACCGCCAGCGCCGTTGGTTTGGGCGGTTCGCTGACTTTCGTTCAAGGCGTCCCCTGCCGAATTCATGGCCGAAAGGGCAAACAACGTTGGCAGATAGGTCGTGGCGTTGGATTTACGTTCGCCGCTGATACAGGGAATGCCGCTTTCATCGGACAACCAGCCGATACCCTGCTGATTTTGCCCTTTGCCCGGCAGGGTACGCACCGTGCCATCCTGGAACACAAAGGTGATGGAATTGACCTGCCCGCGTACACAGGAGAGGGTCCAGTCACCACTGGCTGAACCAGAAACCACCGCCCCTTCCACTTCCGGCAGTTCGATGCCGTTGGCGGTCAGGTTGTCTTTGCCAATTAGGATCTTGAACGGGTAAGGGTCGGTCACTGTGCCATTGACAGGCACCCGGCCTAATAACGCAGTCATCGCCTGACTGCCGACCAGCGTGGCATTTTCAGGCAAGGTATAGACTGGTTTTTCGTTCTTTTCCTTCAGCGCGGACTCGTTCTGCACTTTTTGCCCCGCTGTCGGTTGTTCGCTTAAAAAAGAAGTGGGATATTGCGGTGTCGGTTGACCATGACCCATCGCCTGCAACGCTGTCGGTTTTTCATCCGCCGGATTGACCCAGATAAATTCATCCTGCCCCCTGACTGGATTGGCGGCATACGGATTGCTCAATGCGCTTTGGCTTTCCGGTGCAGACAAAGGTGTTGAATTTAACCGCTCAGTGAGCAAATCAATTTGTGCCAGCAAACCCTGTTGATCATCCTGTAATGCGCGCTGACGCTGTTCATCCTCCTGACGGATAGCCGTAACTGCCGCATCGATTTGGCCGGCAACATCAAGGCGCTGGTGCTTTAACTGGTCATTTTCTTTCAAAATATCGGTATTCTGCTGGCTTAAACGTTTCTGCTCTGCCCGTACTTTATTCAGTGCCCCTATCAGGGTACGCAGGGTATCTTCCGGCGTATCGCCACCCACCCCCAGCGCCTGCAACTCCTCCGGTGACAGCGTGGCCAATACATGATTCGACGTCGCGCTGGGCGCAGCACCTTCCGTTGAACTGCAACTTTTGATACCGATAAATCCACCAATAACCAGCACTGTCGGCACCAGTATTTTCACCAACGCATTGGACTTAACCTCCATGACGGCCTCCCGGTTTCACCGGTGCCGGCTCAGGGATAAAGGCATTATCCGGCAGCTCTTTTGTGACGAGGTACAACACCGTCGTATCCTCCGGTGACCCCGTTTCACCCAGCCAACGATGCTGGAACGTGGCGGCCACAAACTGCCCCTGTAATCCTCGCGGGTCAAGGGTGAGTGTGCGTTTGGCCGTATTGCGCAGTTTCAGCGCGATGACCGTGTGATGGTGTAATCGCCAGCCTGCCAGCGGAGAGATGGCTATCGGCTCTGACGGGTAGAGTGTGGTGATGGACGGGGTCAAATGCAGATTCACCGGCTGGATGCCTGTCACCGGTTCGACGGTACGCAACGGGGCATAGAGTTGCTGCGCGGCATAACGGGTTAAGGCGACCGGAACGGGTGCCAATAATTTGGCGTTGCGCTGCTGTTGTGATTTTTCAGTCGGAAGGGGTTGTTTTTCATCCGGGTAAACAATACGCACGGGTTCCGTTGCGCCCGTTTTATTCGCGGTGATATCCAGTAAAATGATTTCACCGTTTTCGCTGTCTTGCAATTGCAGGCGGGTTGGCGGGAAGGCATTGTGGGCTTTCAGGTACACCGCCCCGCCGGCACTTTGTACCCGCAATGTATCACTGAGTGACGGCGGCAAACCGATACGGACATTCCGGTCAGCAAAAATAATGCGTTCCTGCCCCACTTTGAGTGAGATGGATAATGGAATACGTTCCCACTTCATCAGTTCATCAGCCTTTGCACCGACGCTGAACAATAACAAACTGACCAGTCCCAGCCAGCGGCCAAATGACACTCTGCTCATTGAAACACGCCCTTTTTCTCTTCCACTGGCTGCGGTATCGCTTCCAGCCGCTGTGGCATTCCGTCGTAACAATCCAGTGCCAGCCCGAAGGGATTACGCTCGGCATCCCCTTCCCAGCGCACCACTTTCAGCGGATAACGTACCAGTGCCCGTTTGACCGGTTCAGCGTGATAATATTCATCGGCCACCAAATCCAGCCGGACTACCCAGTTATCTCGGTCATGCACCGTCACACTGCGCGTCCCATAGCCCCGGCCGGGAATTTCATACACCACCCGCACCCGGTCGAGCAGCTCGCCACTGTCAGCACGGGTTCTGGCATCTTCACGCAGAAAATCCTGACAGGCCGGCGTCAGATAAGGGGAAAGCGCATAAATTTTGGCCGGATAGTCCTGTGCCCCGTTTTTCGGCCAGGCATTCAGTTGCTGGAAAATATAAAAGGCGAAACTGTAGACACTGGGGGCAGGTACTTCCCACCACGGGCGCGTGCTGCCGGTGCGTAAGTCCGGCGGATTATGGATGGTGAGATTGCGTGGTGAAGCCATCCAGCCACTCAGGCTCAGCAACAATACCAACACCAGAATGCCGCACGCCACTCGCAGGGTCAGGATATGCTGATCCCGGTTTTTCACCGCATGACGAAACCGGCTCATCGCAGTCTCCTGCTGCGGCGCAGTGACCAGCCCTGGGCGGCAATAATCAGTGTCGGATCACCCAGCCCCAACCGGCGTTTTTTCTCCGCCAGTTTCAGCCAGATATAATTCTCCGGCTTGCCACGTTTAACATGCGCAAGCCAGCGCCCGCCAAAGCTGATCAGTAACAAGGGCATGACTAACATTCCGGTCGGGATCATGACCCAACCGGCTAATGGGATCAGGGGAATGCTGGCTGCCAGTCCGAGCACGATCCCAGCCAGTGCGGCCAGTCCCATCTCAGGGGTGGTGAACCCGCGAAACACCACCGGTTCGGCGTTTAAACGGTCAGGTAAGAAAGCGATTGTCTGCATGGTGGCTGCCTTAAAAAATAATGCTGGCCGACTTCGACAGCAGCCAAATCACGGCAACCAACAGCACCACGCCGACCACGATGATGGCGCCAAACTGGGTCCAGGTCGATTTGCCATCCCGCACTTCGGAAAAGGTTTCGACGGCAGCCGAAGCAACCTTAAAGAACGCCACCGCTGATAAAATCAACCCGCCAATCACAATACCATCCTGCGCGTATCCTTTCGCCTGTCCCAGCAATCCGCCCCCGCCACCACTTTTCGGCGGTTCGATAGCCGGTAAATCGGCCCAGGCTGATTCACAGGAAAGGCTGCACAATAAAAGAAAAGCGTTTATTCTGGTCATCAGGCTCGTACCGATACGCCGGCAGACGGTAAAAATTTGCTTCATATTGACTCTGTTCCTTTTCATTATGTTCGCTGCATTAACTGGCAAACATCCAGACAACCATGACCAGCAATACTGTGGTTCGAATGGCAAACTGTTTGAGGGTCTGATTACGCACTTTTTCATTCGCCCAGCCATTCCAGACATCCACTGCGGCCCAGGCCGCCCAGAAAAACACCGTGGCTAAGAAAAACCCGAC
>NZ_JBBMXH010000043.1:0-34029 GCF_037996725.1 Xenorhabdus entomophaga | reverse complement strand
ATCTTGCTGTGACATAGCCTTTGTTCCTTTATTTCTCTCAGTTTGGCGACTTAAAGTTATAAAGGAGCGGCTATGTCATTTCAACTCACCACGAAAGTCGAGCATCGCGTTTCTTACTTATTTTTTAACCGCAAACACATCTTTTTTATTACTACCACCATAAATTTTTATTATTACCACCATAGTTGCAAGAATCTCTCTTCCAATTTAAAAGGAACCGATATGGATACAAATGCATTTGAACTTCCTGAGGTATTGAAAAGTCAGTGTGGTTTTGGCTGCCTGACTGATATTTGTCATTACTCATTTAATGAATTCCGTCAGCAAGTCAGTGAACACCTTAATTGGTCAGAAACGCGCCGCCTTTATGACAAGGCACAGCAAGAGCAAAAAGAGAACAAGCTGTACGAAACGAAGATCCTCAAGCGTGCCAATCCTCAGCTACAAAATGCCGTACACCTTGCTATTACTGTCCCTCATGCTGAGTTACGTGGCTATAATGACGAATTTGGTAATCGGGCCAGCCAATATGTGGCTCCGGGTGCGGTTTCGTCTATGTTCTCGCCAGCCGCCTATCTGACCGAGCTTTACCGTGAAACACGTCAGTTACATGCAGAAAGTTCAGTTTATCATCTGGATAAACGCCGCCCGGATTTACAGTCAATGGCATTGAGTCAGAGCAATATGGATAGTGAAATTTCCACGCTTTCACTTTCTAATGAGTTGTTGCTGGAAGGGATTAAAGCCAAAACCGGATTGGATAGCCAATCCAAGGTCATGGAAATGTTGTCAACTTTCCGCCTCTCTGGCGCCACCCCTTATCATGATGCTTATGAAAATGTCCATAAGGTGATTCAGTTACAAGACCCAACTCTTGAGCAGCTTCAGGCTGCGCCAAATGTTGTCGAGCTGATGAATCCGGCTTCCCTGCTGGGTATTAATGCATCCGTATCACCGGAATTGTTTAATATTTTGACGGAAGAGATCACAGAAGAAAATGCCGAAGAACTCTATAAAAAGAACTTCGGTGAAATTGATCCGGCATTAATGTCCACGTCGGCTTATTTAAAAAAATATTACAATCTCAGTGATGATGAAGTCCGTTTATTTATTGGAACAGCCAGTAACTTCGGACAAACAAAGTACATTAATAATCAGCTTATCACCCCAGTACCACAAAGCGATGGATCGATTAAAGTTTATCGGATTATTCGAGAATATACTGTTAATACGAGTCAACTCAATGAGGCAGGATTATTTATCTCCAAGGGAGATAAATACAATCTAACTTATAACTTCAAGGATTTCTGGAATTCTGAATATCTCGCCATTCGGCTTAATAATTCAAAAGAGCTTACGCGTATTCCCGAAGCACCCCAGAAAAATATTAAATATTCTGCTGAAATTACTCTAAGTAATGAAGATATCCGTCAACCTTTCGAAATTTATTTAAGAAGAGTGCTGCCTAATAGTAATTTTGCCCATACTGCGGCAAGATTTTCTATTGAAGAATATAATCAATACTCGTTCCTGCTAAAACTCAATAAAGCCATTCGCCTTTTCCGTGCTACAGGATTACCCCCTACAATTCTGGAAAATATCGTCCTGAGCGTTAATGAAGAATTGGATATTGATGCGCAAGTTCTGGGGCAGATTTTCTCAGTCATCTATTATATGCAGCATTATAAGATTAATGCTGAAACTGCATTGATACTTTGTAATGCCACCATTTCACAACGCACTACCGATGATCAGATAAGCCAATTTGATCGTCTGTTCAATACCCCACCACTGAATGGACAAAGTTTCTCCACAGATGGAGAAAAACTTAACCTCAATCCGGGCAGTGCCGATGACTGGCACAAAGCTGTGCTCAAACGTGCATTCAATGCTGACGATATTTCACTTTACCGCCTGTTGCAGATAAGCCATCGCGATAATAAAGATGGGTATATGATAAACAGTCTGGAAAACCTGTCCTCTCTCTATCTTGCCCGACTGTTGGCTGAAACCCACCAACTAAATATTGATGAACTGGATTTGTTGCTGGTTGCCATTGGAGAAACCCAAAGTTTATCCGGCATTCAGGATGACGATCTCTCAAAACTGATAAATAAACTTGATGCTGTAACCAAATGGCTAAAAGCCAGACAATGGCAGGTTTACCAATTATTCATGATGACCACAACCCGTTATGATCAGACACTGACACCGGAGATCCGGAATCTGTTGGATACGGTTTATAATGGCCTGCAAGGTTTTGACTCAACACAAGGTGACCTGCTGAAAGCGATGTCACCTTATATTGCAGCGACTCTGCAATTACCTTCTGAAAATATTGCCTATTCCGTTCTTCTCTGGGCAGATAAGCTACAACCCGGCACAGGAAAAATGACGGCGCAAAAATTCTGGGCGTGGCTACAGTATCAACATAACCCTAATCTGCCTAAACCTGAAACCACACAGGAAGAGGCCGTGCAATATTGCCAGAGCCTGTCACAACTGGCCCTGATTTATCGTTCCAGCGGATTGACTGAAAGCGCGTTCGAGTTGTTTGTCACCAAACCCGACGTTTTTGGCTTCCCTGCCGGCAGCGCACCTACACATGATGCCCTTTCCCTAATGATGCTGACCCATTTTGCTGATTGGGTTAATGCACAGGGAGACAAGGCTTCCCCCACCCTCACCGCATTTGCTGAAAAAACACTGACGGCCGAGAAATTGGCGGATGCAATGGCGCTTGATGCCAATCTGTTGTCACAAGCTTACATTCAAGCGAAACAGCATAATCAGGTCACAGAAGAAAACGCCTTCTCAAACTGGATATCCATCAATATCATCCTGCAATGGATCAGTGTTTCACAACAGTTGAACATTGCACCACAAGGCGTTTCAGCGCTGGTTGCACTGGACTACATTCCACGCATACCCGGTAATGCGCTCCCAACGTACAGCCAATGGGAAACCTCAGCAAACATATTGACCGCAGGACTGGATAGCCAACAGGCCGATTCGCTACACACATTCCTTGATGAAGCCCGCAGTGCCGCACTAAGTACTTATTATATCCGTCAGGTTGCCAGCGCGGCTGCCGCTATCCAGAGCCGTGATGACCTCTATCAGTATCTCCTGATTGATAATCAGGTTTCTGCCGCCATAAAAACCACCCGTATTGCCGAAGCGATTGCCAGCATTCAGTTATATGTCAACCGGACGCTGGAAAGCGCTGAAGAAAATGCGGATTCAGGTGTCATCACCCGCCAGTTCTTTACGGACTGGGACAAATACAATAAACGCTACAGTACATGGGCAGGTGTTTCTCAACTGGCTTACTATCCTGAAAACTATATCGACCCCACCATGCGCATCGGGCAAACCAAAATGATGGATGTCCTGTTGCAGCAGATCAGCCAAAGCCAGCTCAATACCGATATTGTCGAAGATGCCTTTATGTCTTACCTGACGTCGTTTGAGCAGGTGGCAAATCTGGAAGTCATTAGTGCCTATCATGACAATGTTAACGATAGTACAGGGTTGACCTATTTTATCGGTCTCAGTGAAACCGAAGCCGGAGAGTATTACTGGCGCAGTGTCGATCACAGCAAGTTCGGTGATGGCAAATTTGCCGCCAATGCGTGGAGCGAATGGAGTAAAATTGACTGCCCGATTAACCCTTATCAGGGGACTATCCGGCCGGTGCTGTATAAATCCCGTCTGTATATTATCTGGCTGGAACAGAAAGAGATCACCAAACCGAATGGCAATAACAATCAAACTACCACGGAATATCGCTATGACCTGAAACTGTCGCATATCCGTTACGATGGCACATGGAATACACCACTTACCTTTGATGTGAATGACAAGATCAATAAATTGTCATTGGATAAAGATAAAAAAGAAGCACCGGGATTATATTGTGCCGGCTATCAAGGTGAAGATACCTTGCTGGTCATGTTTTATAAAAAAGAGGACGACTTAAATAAATATAAATCAGCTTCCATGCAGGGGTTATATATCTTTGCTGATATGTCTGCCAGAGATATGGAAACAAGCCAGAGTAATGTCTATCGGGATAATAGCTATAACCAGTTTGATACCAATAATATCAGAAGAGTTAATAATCGTTATGCCGAGGATTATGAAATTCCATCATCGGTGAATAGTAGGAAAGATTATGGCTGGGGAGATGGCTATCTAAGCATGGTATATAACGGTAGCATTCCGGTTATAAAATACCAAGCTTCCTCAAATACGCTGAAAGTATTTTTGTCACCGAAATTAAGAATTATCCATAATGGACATGAAGGCCGGCAACGCAATCAGTGTAACTTGATGAAAAAATATGGCAAGCTGGGTGATAAATTCATTATTTATAACAGCGTTAGCGTTAACCTTAATAATTCATCAAATAACCTCCTGTTTTACCCTGTCTATTTATACAGTGGAAATGCCAGTGGCTTAAGCCAGGGAAGATTATTATTCCATCGGGATACGAATTACTCATCAGATGTACAAGCATGGATTCCAGATGCAAGCCGTTCATTATATAAAAATAATGCGGCTATTCAGGATGATTTTGCTGTAGATGAATTAAACCGGCCTGATGATCTGAAAAAATATATTTTTATGATAGATCACAGAGGCATTGCCACCGATGTCAGTGGTGCTCAGGAAATTAATACCACGATATTACCGTCTAAAGTTAAGGTCACTGTCAAAGCCGGTAAGACCGAAAAATTATTTACCGCAGATGAAAATGTCTCTTCTCAACCAAAACCCAGCCTTGAAGAGATGTATTATCAGTTCAATGAGCTGGAAATAGATACCTCTTCACTGAATTTTATCAATAATTCCGCCAGCATTGATGTTACCTTTACTGCTCAGGCCGAAGATGGCCGTCAACTGGGCTGGGAAAGTTTCAGTATTCCTGTCACACGCAAAGTCCATTCTGACACCGCCCTGACCCTATACCATGATGATAATGGCGCCCAGTATATGCAGTGGGGTGTTTATCGTATCCGCCTTAATACGCTGTTTGCCCGCCAACTGGTCAGCCGGGCAACAACCGGTATTGATACCATTCTCAGTATGGATACCCAGAAACTATTAGAACCTAATTTGGGAGAAGGGTTCTTTGCCAACTTTGTTCTGCCTAAATATGATCCTGCAACACATGGCAGCGAGCGCTGGTTTAAAATCCAGATTGGGAATATTGATGGCAGCTCTACAATGCGGCCTTACTATAAAGGCGTGTTATCCGATACTGAAACCAGTGTGATACTTTTTGTGCCGTATGCCAAAGGGTACTACACAAATCAAGGTGTCCGGCTGGGGGTTGAATACCAAAAAGTCTCCTATTATGGCACTTGGGAACCCGCTTTCTTCTATTTTGATGAGACAAAAAAACAATTTATCTTAATCAACGATTCTGATCATGCTTCAGGAATGACACAACAAGGAATAGAGAAAAACATTAATAAATACAAAGGCTTTTTTGATGTCTCTGTTATCGCTGACCATACTGAGCCAATGGATTTCAGCGGTGCCAATGCCCTCTATTTCTGGGAACTGTTCTACTATACCCCGATGCTGGTTGCCCAGCGCCTGCTGCATGAACAGAACTTCGATGAAACCAATCGCTGGCTGAAATATGTCTGGAGTCCATCCGGTTATATTGTCGGCGGTAATATTCAGACTTATAAGTGGAACGTCCGCCCATTACTGGAAGATATCAGTTGGAACAGCGATCCACTGGATTCCGTCGATCCTGATGCCGTTGCTCAGCATGACCCTATGCACTATAAGGTATCTACCTTTATGCGCACGCTGGATCTGCTGATCGCCCGTGGAGATTATGCCTATCGCCGACTGGAACGGGATACCCTGAATGAAGCCAAGATGTGGTATATACAGGCACTGAATCTGCTGGGAGATAAACCTTATTTGTCACTTACTGGCGACTGGTCTAACCCACGTCTGGATCAAGCCGCCGATAGCACAACCAAACAAGCCTACGCACAGGCGATGACGCGTTTGCGGCAAAATGAAGTCAGAAGTCAGGAAATTCAGGTTCTTACTGCCAATAGCCTCACTGACCTGTTCCTGCCGCAAGTCAATGAAGTCATGATGAATTACTGGCAAACACTGGATCAGCGCTTGTATAACCTGCGCCATAACCTTTCTATCGACGGGCAACCGCTTTCTCTGCCGATTTTCGCGACACCGGCTGATCCTAAAGCGCTACTGAGTGCCGCTGTGGCAACTTCACAGGGTGGCGGGAATCTTCCTCAAGTCTCCATCCCGCTCTGGCGTTTCCCACAAATGTTGGAAAATGCACGCAGTATGGTCGGTCAACTGATGCAATTCGGATCGACTTTGCAAAGCATCATTGAACGACAGGATGCCGAGGCACTGAATGCCCTGCTGCAAAACCAGGCGGCAGAACTGATATTGACCAATATCAGTATTCAGGACAAAACCATTGAAGAGCTGGATGCTGAAAAAGCGGTACTGGAAAAATCCCGTGCGGGTGTGCAATCCCGCTATGACAGTTACAGCAAACTGTATGACGAGAATATCAATGCCGGAGAAGATCGGGCAATGACACTACGGGCAACGGCATCCGGCATGACAACGGCTGTTCAGGCGGCTCGTCTGGCAGGTGCAGCGGCCGATCTGGTGCCGAATATTTTCGGTTTTGCTGCGGGAGGTAGCCGTTGGGGAGCCATTGCAGAAGCAACGGGTTATGTAATGGAATTTTCAGCCAATGTGATGAATACCGAAGCAGACAAAATCAGCCAGTCGGAAGCTTATCGCCGCCGCCGCCAGGAATGGGAGATCCAACGCAATAATGCGGAAGCCGAGCTGAAACAGATCGAAGCGCAATTTAACTCACTGGCAATACGCCGTGAAGCGGCTGTTCTGCAAAAAGGCAGCCTGAAAACCCAGCAAGAACAGACACAGGCACAACTGGCCTTCCTGCAACGCAAGTTCAGTAATCAGGCACTCTATAACTGGCTGAGAGGTCGATTGGCCGCCATTTATTTCCAATTCTATGATTTGGCGATGACCCGCTGTCTGATGGCGGAAATGGCCTATCGCTGGGAAACTAACGATGAATCTGCCCGCTTTATTAAATCCGGAGCCTGGCAGGGCACTTATGCGGGCTTGATGGCTGGCGAATCCCTGATGCTGAATCTGGCACAGATGGAAGATGCTCATTTGAAACAAGACCAAAGGGCGCTGGAAGTAGAACGCACGGTGTCCCTTGCTGAGGTATACGCAGATTTATCCAGCAAGAGCTTCAATCTGGCAACGAAAGTGGCAGAACTGGTGAAAGAAGGTAAAGGCAGTGCGGGTGACGGACTCAACTCTCTGACGTTTGGCACAGGAACCGATACCAAAACTTCTCTGCAAGCCTCCATCTCTTTAGCCGATTTAAAAATCAGCGAGGATTACCCTGCATCGCTTGGCACAGTTCGTCGCATCAAGCAGATCAGTGTCACTTTACCTGCATTGTTAGGCCCTTATCAGGATGTTCAGGCTGTCCTTTCTTATGGTGGTGAGAACACGTGGTTAGCTCCCGGCTGTAAAGCGTTGGCTATTTCCCGTGGCATGGATGACAGCGGTCAATTCCAGCTAGATTTCAATGATGGTAAGTTCTTGCCGTTTGAAGGCATTGCAATTGATGATAAAGGTGCGCTTGTATTAAGTTTCCCTAATGCAACCACCAAACAGGCCGACATGCTACAAACTTTAAACGATATTATCCTGCATATCCGCTATACCATTCTGGATTAATGAATTCGTTCGTTTTTAACGATCAATTCTAATCACTACAGCCCCCGCTCAGGGGGCTTATCAAGCAAAAATAAGACAATTTCAGAGAGGAAGTTTTCGATGAGCAGTTTTAACCCTGCGCTTTATAAAAAAACACCGGCCGTCAATGTACTCGACAACCGCAGTCTCACCATTCGGGAGATGGGTTATCACCGCGCCGAAGCCAATGGTGTAACTGATCCCCGTATCACCCGTCACCAATATGATAATCATGAATATTTAATCGAAAGCCTTGACCCCCGGCTGTATGACAACAAGCAAAGTGATGCTTCCGTTAAACCCAATTTCAGTTGGCAGCATGATTTAACGGGTCAAATATTGAGTACCGACGGTGTGGATGCCGGGCATTCTGTCAAACTGCATGATATTGAGGGGCGTCCATTATTGGCAGTTACAGCAACAGACATTACCCAAACCTGGCAATATGAGTCCCCTTCCCTGCCGGGACGTCTGCTGAGCCTTACCGAACAGGCAAAAAATACAGCTCCCCGCATGACAGAACGCCTGTTTTGGGCGGACAACAGCCAAGGTTACAAGGGCGATAATCTGGCCGGTCAGAATATTAAGCATTATGATCCCGCGGGATTAAGCGAACTGAAAAGCCGCTCAGTGACCGGAGCCACACTTAGCCAATCCCGCCAGCTTATTCCTGATAATCAGCAACCAGACTGGACAGACAATAATCTGGGGGCTTTAGAGAGCACACGTTACACTACCAGTAACACCATTGATGCGACGGGGGCTACTCTTAGCCAAACCGATGCCAAAGGCCACATCCAACGCTTAGCTTACGATATCGCCGGTCAGCTTAAGGGAAGCTGGCTGACGGTAAAAGGCCAGAGTGAGCAAGTTATCATCAAATCACTGACCTATTCCGCTGCGGGGCAAAAACTGCGGGAAGAGCACGGCAACGGTGTGGTGACTGAATATCAGTATGAACCTGAAACACAACGGTTGATTGGCATGACCACACATCGGCTGGCTGGTAACAAAATATTGCAGGATTTGCGTTACGATTATGATCCCGTCGGCAATGTGCTCAGTATCCGCAATGATGCGGAAGCCACCCGTTTCTGGCGCAATCAGAAAATCACGCCGGAAAATAATTACACTTATGATTCCCTGTACCAGCTCCTTAGTGCAACCGGACGTGAAATGGCAAATATCGGCCAGCAAGGAAATACCCTTCCTCCCGTTTCCCCCCTTGATAACAACACGTACACCAATTACACCCGCAATTACCGCTATGACCGCGCAGGGAATTTAATCCAAATCCGTCACAGTGCGCCGGCAAGCAATAATAATTACACTGTTGATATCACTGTTTCCCATCGCAGCAACCATGCGGTACGCCAGGATTTGGCGGAAAAACCGGAGCAGGTGGATGCCCTGTTTGATGCGGGTGGACATCAAAATATGTTAAACCCCAACCAAAGCCTGAACTGGAATTGGCGGGGGGGATTGCAGCAGGTGAATCAGTCAGGCAGTAATACACCGCTTGAATGGTATCGCTATGACAGCGGCAATATGCGGGTACTGAAAGCCGGTGAACAACAAAGGGTGATTTATCTGGCAGGATTGGAATTACGTACCACTCAACACGGCAATAACAATAGCGAAGATTTACAGGTGATTACCGTAGGTGAAGCCGGTCGTGCACAGGTTCGGGTATTGCACTGGGACAGCAGTAAGCCCGCAGATATCCCCAATAATCAACTGCGTTACAGCTATGACAATCTGTTGGGCAGCAGCCAGCTTGAACTGGATGGTTCAGGGCAGATTATCACTCAGGAAGAATATTACCCTTATGGCGGTACATCGGTCTGGGTGGCAAAAAACCAGACCGAAGCGAATTACAAAACCATTCGTTATTCCGGCAAGGAACGGGATATATCAGGGTTGTATTATTACGGTTATCGTTATTATCAACCGTGGGTGGGGAGATGGCTAAGTGCCGATCCTGCGGGAACGGTTGATGGGCTGAATTTGTATCGGATGGTGAGGAATAATCCCATATCTTTATTTGATCCCGATGGACAAGCACCAAACGATGCAAACGTTCAAAAAGTAGACTCTTTAAAAGAATTAGCACGCAGGGTGGCGGCGGGTTCAAAACGATATGAATCTCAGGATGTTGTGGAATATCTCGGTGGGATTAGAGAATTAAGAGGATTAGCCAGTGCAACAGCCTTTGAAAAGGCTGAGGAAATGCTCAAGGGATTGAAAAGGAAAGCAACTCCTTCTGGATATTCAAGGACACTTTCTCAAACTGCCGATGTCGTTAGGGAAAAGATCAAAGGCAGGCTTCCTACTCTCGTCGCCTATGATGAAGAGAGTTTTTCAGGTCATGGAGTCAGTGAAGGGCATACAGGGCTAATTGGTGTTCCAGCCAAAGGAAGCAAAACAAGTTTATCTCCTGTTCTGGAACGTGATGTTGCTGGTAATGAGGTACTCTTCAGAACAATATCGCAAGATCATTTCAATATATTGCAAAAAACAAGAAAGCTGAGCGCAACAACAGAAACCTCAATATCACCCGCATTAGCTTATTCATCAAAATATCAAGGGGTGACTGTCCAATTTACATTAAAACCGGGAACGTTAGCAGAAATTCAGGCTATTGGTATAGCACAAAACCAAGGCGCTGAAAAAATTTTCCCGGGTATGCAGAAAATGAGCACATTAGAAGGTGACTGGGCAAAACAACATGCCCTCTTCAAAAAAGAAGGAGAGTCAACACCCCAAATTACCACCCAGCTTGGAAAAGGTGCTGCATTAGATATCTTTAATGCCAATATCATTGGTTATAGAAAAATAGATAAACAACCAAGTTCATCAACCTAGTTTTAAATCAATTTACATCTGAATTAGACACCCTGCGATGGGGTGTCTTAAAAACGAAAACGATCTTTTATAATGGCATGAGAGAGATAAGCCATGTGACAAAACCTAAACAATATTATTCTGAATATTCACTGAAATAATTAATAGTCCGGGGATTGCAAAAATAAAGACAGGCTGGTTCAGTACAAGCGTCGAAACAACCTTTTCTCAGTTAAGCCGTGTTACTCATACCAAGCGGATAGAACTGCACCTCAAAATCAGGTGCAGTTCATTACTATCGACTACGATGCTAATTTACATGCCTATTACAGCACATCAACCGCATTCAGCTCTTTAAAAGCCTGTTCCAGACGAACAATCATGGAAGTCTGAGCCGCACGCAACCAAACGCGGGGATCATAAAATTTCTTGTTAGGTTTGTCCGCACCTTCCGGATTACCCAACTGGCCTTGCAGGTAGCCTTCGTTCTTTTTGTAGTAGTTCAGAATACCTTCCCAAGTTGCCCACTGGGTATCGGTATCGATATTCATTTTTACTACACCGTAGCTGACTGCTTCCTGAATCTCTTCTGCGGTAGAACCGGAACCACCGTGGAAGACGAAATCCAGACTGTTGTGTGGCAGGTTGAATTTCTCAGAAACGTAATCCTGTGAGTTGCGCAGAATTTTTGGCGTCAGTTTAACGTTGCCGGGTTTATATACACCGTGAACGTTACCGAAAGAGGCCGCGATGGTGAAACGCGGGCTGATGGCATTCAGTTTCTCATACGCGTAAGCCACGTCTTCTGGCTGAGTGTACAGGGAAGAGCTGTCCAGATGGGAGTTATCGACACCATCTTCTTCACCACCAGTACAACCGAGTTCAATTTCCAGCGTCATGTCGAGTTTCGCCATGCGTGCCAGATATTGGCTGCAAATCTCAATGTTTTCTTCCAGAGATTCTTCTGACAGATCGATCATATGGGAAGAGAACAGTGGCTTGCCCGTTTGTGCGTAGTGTTTTTCACCCGCATCCAGCAGGCCGTCGATCCATGGCAGCAATTTACGTGCGCAGTGGTCGGTATGCAGGATAACAGGCACACCGTAATGTTCTGCCATCTGGTGAACGTGGTGAGCACCAGAGATAGCACCGATAATTGCCGCTTGCTGGCCTTCTGCTTTCAGCCCCTTGCCGGCAACGAAAGACGCACCGCCGTTGGAAAACTGGATAATGACCGGAGCACGTACTTTTGCCGCCGTTTCTAACACTGCGTTGATGGAATCAGTACCGACACAGTTAACCGCTGGTAATGCGAAATTGTTTTCTTTAGCGACGGCAAAGACTTTTTGAACATCATCACCAGTGATGACACCCGGTTTTACGAAATCAAAAATTTTAGACATGTTACGTGGTCCTGTATTGATATTGAACAGGCAGCAAACACTGCCTGCTAGCACAACTTAGTTACTTTTAGCACGTTCTTCCAGCATCACAACGGCTGGCAGTTTTTTGCCTTCAACAAACTCAAGGAAAGCACCACCACCAGTAGAGATGTAAGAGATCTTGTCAGCAATTTCGAACAGGTCGATTGCTGCCAAAGTATCACCACCCCCTGCGATAGAGAAAGCATCACTCTCAGCAATCGCGCGGGCAACAATTTCGGTTCCTTTACGGAAGTTAGGGAATTCAAAAACACCCACAGGGCCATTCCACAGAATGGTTTTGGCATCTTTCAGGATTTCGGCCAGACGTTCAGCAGACGCATCGCCCAAATCAAGGATTTGTTCTTCGTCTTTAATTTCACTGGTTGATTTCAGCGTCGCTTCCGCGGTTTCAGAAAATTCAGTCGCAACACGAACATCAGTAGGAACCGGAATATCACAGCTTTCCAGCAGTTTTTTCGCTTCTGGGATCAAATCATCTTCGTACAGTGAACGACCAACATTATGCCCTTCTGCGGCAACAAAAGTATTGGCAATACCGCCACCCACGATCAGTTGATCAGCAATTTTGGACAGTGAATCCAGCACAGTCAGTTTGGTTGAGACTTTAGAACCACCCACAATCGCCACCATTGGGCGAGCCGGGTTATGCAGCGCTTTACCCAACGCTTCCAGTTCACGAGACAGCAGCGGGCCAGCACAGGCGATTGGGGCAAATTTAGCCACGCCATGAGTTGATGCCTGAGCACGATGAGCTGTACCAAAAGCGTCCATGACATACACATCACACAGTGCTGCATAGTGCTTCGATAATGTTTCGTCGTCTTTTTTCTCACCTTTGTTGAAGCGAACGTTTTCCAGAACAACTAATTCGCCTTCCGACACTTCAACACCATCCAGATACTCTTTTTCCAGACGAACAGGAGAAGAAAGTACTTCTTTCAGGTAATCAACGACAGGTTTCAGAGAGAACTCTTCGTTGTATTCTCCTTCAGTCGGGCGTCCCAGGTGAGAAGTAACCATGACTTTGGCTCCCTGATTTAACGCAGCCTCAATCGTCGGCAAAGACGCACGGATACGTGCATCAGAAGTCACTTTGCCATCTTTTACAGGCACATTCAGATCAGCACGGATCAATACGCGTTTACCCGCCAGATCTAAATCAGTCATCTTAATTACAGACATGGTGAATCCTCTCATTGATTCTTTATAAAATTACTCAATCTTCTGCTATGTACCGTTTGTGGCATAACAAATGATTATTTGAAACCGGTTGCGGCCATTGCCAGCGCCGTGTCAATCATGCGATTAGCAAAGCCCCATTCATTATCACACCATACGAGGGTTTTGATCAGGTGATTACCGCTGACCCTCGTTTGTGTTCCATCAACAATGGCACTGTGGGGATCGTGGTTAAAATCCGTTGAAACTAACGGCAAATCAGTGTAATCCACTATACCATGAAACTCTCTGAGAGCTGATTTTTGCAGGAGCCGGTTCACATCGCCAACTTTCACTGCGGCACGGACTGTCACGCTTAAGTCAATGGCTGTCACGTTAATCGTGGGCACTCGTACCGAAATCGCCTCAAACCGATCACTGAATTTGGGGAAAATACGAGTGATGCCCGCCGCCAATTTTGTATCAACAGGAATGATGGATTGGCTGGCCGCCCGGGTTCGACGTAAATCACGGTGATACGCATCAATCACTGGCTGATCATTCATCGACGCATGGATGGTTGTCACCGTGCCAGATTCAATATTGAACGCATCATCTAACACTTTGATGATGGGAATGATGCAGTTTGTTGTACAGGATGCATTGGAAACAATACAATCTTCCGCAACCAATGAATGGTGATTGACACCATATACCACGGTTGCATCCAAGTCATTTCCTCCCGGGTGAGAAAACAGAACTTTTCTGGCGCCACTGGCAATATGAGCTTCTCCATCTGCCCGCTCACCATACTTACCCGTACAGTCAAGCACGATATCAATGCCCAGTTCTTTCCACGGTAAAGCTGAAATATCCTGCTGATGAAACAGCCGAATACTGTCATCTCCTACTTGCAATAAATCATTATTCAGGCGTATATCCCATGCAAAACGCCCATGACTGGAATCGTATTTCAATAAATGAGCAATGCCTTCCGCATCTGCCAATTCATTAATAGCGATCACTGAAATTTCAGCCCGACGCCCGGATTCGTAAATAGCACGCAAGACACTTCGCCCTATTCTCCCAAAACCGTTAATCGCTACCCTGATAGTCATGTTACTCCCTGAATGTCTCTGTAGTCATGCAACCGCTTAGGATAACTGAGCAACTGCTGCTTGTACGGATAATTCATCACAAAATTAACCAGATTGTGACAGACAAGACATTTTTTCACTCTGATTTACGCACTGAATTTATGGATTTTACGCACCGAACTGAAACGGTTCAGCTATTATAAAAGCAGATTACGAGAAAAAAAGCATAATGGCAAGCGCCATTCATCACACTGTAGAGGAAAAATTGAATAAAAAAAGAGCGCATTCGCTCCTAAATTGATTCGAATGCGCTTAAGAGAATAATTTGCCGATTATTTCAGCAGAGCGGTCGCTTTGGAAACCACGTTTTCAACAGTGAAACCAAACTCTTTGAACAGAGCATCAGCAGGAGCAGATTCACCGAAGGTTTTCATACCGACGATATCGCCGTTGATACCAACGTATTTGAACCAGTAATCAGCAATACCCGCTTCGATGGCAACACGGGCAGAAACCGCCGCAGGTAGTACTGCTTCACGGTATGCCGCATCCTGCTTATCAAAAGCATCAGTGGATGGCATGGAAACAACGCGAACCTGACGGCCTTCTGCACTCAGTTGTTCAGCCGCTTTCACAGCCAGTTCGACTTCAGAGCCTGTTGCAATCAGGATCAATTCAGGCTGACCTGCGCAATCTTTCAGGATGTAAGCACCTTTCTCAATATTCGCCAGTTGCTCAGCAGTACGCGCCTGCTGTGCCAGATTCTGGCGGGAGAAGATCAGCGAAGTTGGGCCATCTTTGCGCTCAATCGCATATTTCCATGCAACCGCAGATTCAACCTGATCACATGGACGCCATGTGCTCATGTTTGGCGTTACGCGCAGGCTGGCGATTTGTTCAACTGGCTGATGGGTTGGGCCATCTTCACCCAGTCCGATGGAATCGTGGGTATAAACGAAGATGCTGCGAATTTTCATCAATGCCGCCATGCGGACTGCATTACGGGCATATTCAACAAACATCAGGAATGTTGCGCCATAAGGCACAAAACCGCCATGCAGTGCGATACCGTTCATGATGGCAGACATACCGAATTCACGTACACCGTAGTGAATGTAGTTACCGTCCTGAACTTCGTTCAGTGGCTTAGAACCAGACCACATGGTCAGGTTACTTGGTGCCAGATCAGCGGAACCACCCATGAATTCCGGCAGAACCTTACCAAACGCTTCCAACGCATTTTGTGATGCTTTACGGCTTGCAATGGCGGCTGGGTTCTGTTGTAAGTTTTCAATGAATGCTTTGGATTCAGTTTCCCAGTTCTTTGGCAATTCACCGCTGGTGCGACGGGTGAATTCTGCTGCCAGTTCTGGATGAGCCTGCGCATAGGCAGCAAACGCTTCTTCCCATGCTGCTTCTTTGGACTTACCGGCTTCCTGAGCATTCCAGCCAGCATAAATGTCCTGAGGAACTTCAAACGCAGGATGTTCCCAACCCAGTGCTTTACGGGTTGCTTCGATTTCAGCATCCCCTAATGGAGCACCGTGGCATTCTTCTTTGCCTGCTTTGTTTGGAGAACCAAAACCGATAATCGTTTTACACATCAACAGAGATGGCTTGCCCGTCTCTTTGCGTGCGGCTTCAATAGCGGCTGCAATCGCCTCAGAGTCATGGCCGTCTACGCCACGGATAACATGCCAGCCGTATGCTTCAAAACGTGCTGCGGTGTCATCAGTGAACCAGCCTTCAACTTCACCATCAATCGAGATACCGTTGTCATCATAGAAAGCGATCAATTTGCCCAGTTTCAGCGTACCCGCCAAAGAGCACACTTCATGGGAGATCCCTTCCATCATGCAGCCATCACCCATGAACACATAAGTGTAGTGATCGACAATATCATGACCAGGACGGTTAAACTGCGCTGCCAGTGTACGTTCTGCAATCGCAAACCCTACGGCATTGGCGACACCCTGTCCCAGTGGGCCAGTGGTCGTTTCTACGCCCGCCGTATAGCCATATTCTGGGTGACCAGGGGTTTTGGAATGCAGTTGACGGAAATTCTTCAAATCATCAATGGAAACATCATAACCTGTCAGGTGCAGCAAGCTGTAAATCAGCATGGAGCCGTGGCCGTTGGATAACACGAAGCGGTCACGATCAGCCCAATTAGGATTGGAAGGGTTATGGTTCAGATAATCGCGCCACAGCACTTCGGCAATGTCAGCCATTCCCATTGGTGCACCAGGATGCCCTGATTTTGCTTTCTGCACAGCATCCATGCTCAAGAAGCGGATAGCATTAGCAAGGGTTTTACGAGTGGTCATTCTTTACTCCAAGTCGGATAAAAGCGTTAGTGAACTAAGAACTAATTTTCGCAGCGCAGCATACAAACCGCAATCATTAATGCCAGATTGAGGGAAACTATCTTAATTTCCTTTTGGCAAAAAATCTTTGATTTACCCCGTTGTTTAGACGCATTCTCAGGCCAATACGCACAACCGAGGGTGAATTTGCGCAAGCAGGGGATAGTTTTATACCGTGATTTGCGCAATAAGAAAGTGATTATTAGACACGATACTCAACAAGTTAATCAAGACCAAAAAAACGAGTTTTTTTGCCAAGCCAGCATCATGATATAAGAGTGATAATCACTGGTGACTAAAAACATTTACTCATTCAAAGAACGGTAGATTTCATAATTTTCATCATCAAAACAAACCAGATTCACGCGCAATATATTTTGATTGGCTAACAAACCCGAATGAATGACCTCCAAAGAGATTTCAGTAATATCCACCCTGAATGATATTAATTTTTTTATCAATCACATTATCAGACTTCATTATAATATTCCCGAAATAAGATTATCAATAAAATTTATTGTAAATTTATTTCATATAACATATCAGTCAAATATTATCATCCAATTTATTATACCAGAATAGATAAAAACTCGACAAAAACATCCAGAATGGAATTAGAAACCCTTAAAATAATCATCTTTCCATTATCACCCCTATATAAAAACCAAGCTATCCCCCATAACAAACAAAATAATCACCAAAAGATATCAAACCAATAAACTTTAATTATTGGATGATAAAAAAAAGTAATTTGAAATAATGAAACAAAAAGGCGAGCTTATTACTTCATATTTATTTTTATCACTAAAAACAACCAAGGAAAAAACATGAATAAAATAATAATTTTTATTTTTTCATTTCTATTAGGATTACAAATATCTTTCGCTGATGTCAATTCAATACAAACACAATCTGGATACGACACTGCGGAGAAATTAACCCGAAGATATAATGACACCAGTATTAATTGTAGCGATGAAAGTTATTCTTCATTTTTATGCTCTGGTATTTTATTGAGAGGCACACATCCCTCAGATAAATATCACTCCTGGAATCCCAGCCCTGCCTCACAAGCTCGCGGTGGTGTTTCATTCTCTTATCTGAGAACTGACTCTAAACTTTTCACTCTGGACGCTAATTACACAAACGGATTCATTTTTTATCCTTATTTAACCGTCTATAACTATGAGACTCCTGAAGTGCTTTGCTATTTTCCTACTGATGCAAACTCTGACCAAAGAGAAGCCAAAGGGTGTGGGATTTTTCTCATCGAACGACTATCTGCACCTTGTCAACAAATTGGGGTTACAACTGCACAACAGTGGATAAAAAATTTTCATCGTAATTACGACACTCAAGCAGGACAATGTGGTTTTGATGTCAGTATAAAACCTGGAAAAAATCATGCAAACGCTTTTATGCAGGGATTGCAGGCTCGCTGGCAGCTTGAATTGAAGAAGGATAATGAATTAATTTTAGCGACCTGGCCTCAAAACATTCCTGATAAATTGCCTATCGAAGCCTTTTTTTACCTTCCAGGAGGATTGGCAGGAGCACAACATGATCAACGAGATTTTTATCAACAAACGGGGAAAATAGTACCTATTATAAAAATAGTACTTCCTACTGATTACAAAGGAGATGCCACGTTCAATTATAATCCAGAGGATCAAATAATCAAAACGGAAAGTCCAGACAATAAACCAGAATAAAAATATTCATTTCATCAAAAATGAAAATATAAACTGATCCATATTACGTGAATATACCTAATGGATTTCAAGATGCAGCGCGAAGGCAAGGGAACGGATCCCCAGTAGCATATTGAAAGATGACGGGTATATTCACGGATAATTTTCAAAAGTTAATAGTCATGATAAAAAAACAAAAAAATAATAGTATAAAAATCTATATACCTGATATTAATACATCTCTATATTATTAGATTATTTCTATCCGAAAGCTAACTACCTATGCCCAAATCAAACATAACATCCGATTCAACATCAACACTCACCATAATCCAATCAGATTCTATCAATACCAAAAAAGAGGAGCTTATTCACTTACTGCAAAATTGCGTCGAAAGTGATGCTTCCATCGGTTTTATTGCACCACTGGCAGAAAGCGAAGCAGCACAATACTGGCAAAGTGTCGAAACCGAACTCACTTCCGGTCATCGTCTGTTACTGGTTGCGCTGGAAGGTGAAAACATCGCAGGTTCAGTACAACTTTCCCTCTGCAAGAAAAAGAATGGGTTACACCGTGCTGATGTGGAAAAATTGATGGTACACACTGCCTACCGCCAGCGTGGAATCGGCAGAATGCTGATGGAAGAACTCGAACAGTTGGCAAAACAGTATCAACGTAGTTTGCTGGTTTTGGATACACGCACTAATGACTCCGCATCAATGCTCTATAGAAAATGTGGTTTTATTGAAGGCGGGCAAATCCCAAACTTTTCCATGAATTCCGACGGTGAATTTTCAGGAACTACGTATTTCTATAAGTTGATTTGATATTCAACCCCCAAAATAAAAAAGCCCCGAGTTAAAAACTCAGGGCTTATAAATTCTGGCGGTGCGGACGGGACTCGAACCCGCGACCCCCGGCGTGACAGGCCGGTATTCTAACCAACTGAACTACCGCACCGCATGGCGTTCTGGTTAAGAACGGGGTGGATAATACGAGCCGGAGAGTAATCCGTCAATCACTTTTTATAACAAAATGGTTCACTTGCACAGTTTTTCGCCTTAATAAGACTTTTTTCCCATCTTGCTACTGTTTTATCAATGCAATTGTTCAGGTTTTGAACGCCAAAGACAGCTTCCCCCTTTCTTTTCCACTAAATCCAGACGGGATTCATGTTGAATTAATTCCTCATCAGAAGCGTAGACAACTCTCAGGCCAGCCTGAGGACGCGTAATTTTCTGGATGTCTGTAACCTGGGAACTACCTGAAACTTCCCCTTCCATCGAAAACGCCAATGATGTCTGGCCGCCGGTCATCGCCAGATAAACATCAGCCAGAATCTCGGCATCAAGCAATGCCCCGTGGAGAGTACGTTTTGAATTATCGATATGGTAGCGGTCACACAAGGCATCAAGGTTATTGCGCTTGCCGGGGAAAAGCTGCCTTGCCAATATTAGGCTATCAGTGATCGTACAGAAGTCCGCAGTCGGGGGAATATCCCGTTTCAGTTTACCGAACTCATAATCCATAAAGCCGATATCAAACGTTGCGTTATGGATAATCAATTCAGCCCCACGAATAAATTCAATAAATTCATCAGCAATATCGGCAAATTTCGGTTTACCCTGCAAAAACTCATCACTAATGCCGTGAACTTCAAACGCTTCCGGATCAACCAAACGTTCCGGTTCAATGTAAATATGAAAATGACGCCCCGTCAGACGGCGGTTAATCACTTCCACTGCCCCAATTTCAATAATGTTGTGTCCCTCATAGTGAACACCTAACTTATTCATACCTGTTGTTTCGGTATCGAGAACGATTTGGCGGGTAATTGCAGTGCTCATAGTGTTTTTTTGTGTCAGACTTAGAGTTTTGATTAAAGATGATATAGGAAGAGTCTACCAAAGATGAACAAACAGGTAGAAATTTTCACCGATGGTTCTTGCCTCGGTAATCCCGGCCCCGGAGGATACGGTGTTCTGCTCCGTTACCAACAGACTGAAAAAATGCTGAGCAAAGGTTATTTCCGCACGACCAATAATCGCATGGAGTTAATGGCCGCCATTGCCGGGCTTGAAGCCCTCAAACACCCCTGCACCGTTATCCTGACAACTGACAGCCAATATGTACGTCAGGGAATCACCCAATGGATCCACAACTGGAAAAAACGGGGCTGGAAAAAAGCAGATAAGTCTCCTGTTATCAATGTTGATCTCTGGCTGCGACTCGATGAAGCCATCTCTCATCATGATGTTGACTGGAAGTGGGTTAAAGGCCATGCAGGACATCGGGAAAATGAGTTATGTGATGAACTTGCCCGCACAGCCGCTAATAGCCCGACTCAACCCGATAACGGCTATATCGAAAGTGAAAATTAACCCGTTAATTAATAGCGTCGGTGAAAATTTTTCACCGCCCCTAACGCATTACTGAATTTCGGTTTCAACAACCTTGCCCGCATTGGATTTAACGTCAGGGGGATTGTCCGCTTGCGGGCAATAATGACACTCAAACATCCGAACATCAATTCCATTGAGTTATAAAAACGCCCTCCACTTTGCCATGGCAAAACATGAAAATTGGCATGATGAACAATTTCATAGTTTAAAAGGCGAAGCCAATCCAATTGGCGAAACATAGAAAACATTTGGGCATGGCAAGGCTGCCAACGGCAGATGGGCGCAACTATTTTTCTTACCCCTAATACACTTAGCGGGTTAAAACCGCTGATAATCAACCAACCATCATCGATCATCACTCTATCCACTTCTCTCAACAACCAATGAGGATCAATGCTATAAGTCAGCATATGTGCCAACAAGCAAGCATCAACAGATTTAGTTGCAAAAGGAAGGTAATGGGGATCAGTTATCACATTCATCTTTTCCCCCTGTAATCCGATGTTGACTTGATGACTTATCAGACAGGAACGGCTGTCAATTTCCGCACTTAAGTTGCCGACTTTCAATAAATGAAAGCCGAACATTTTTGGCCACCACAGTTCCAATTGACGTTCCAGAGCAACGCGGTAATATTCTCCCCACGGTAACTCAACCCAAGAAACAGGAAGGGGTATTTGTTTGTTCGAACGTGCTGAACGCATGTCATCTTCCTTTCAATCTATGATAAACCTACTACGAAAATGAGGCATACAATGGAGCTTATCAGGATCCCTGCCCTTTCAGATAACTACATTTGGTTACTTTGTGATGAAGACAAGCATTGTGTCATTATCGACCCCGCAGAATCACAGTCTGTCACTGACATTCTAGCAGCAAATCAACTTATTCCTGTGGCGATACTGCTGACACATCATCACCATGATCATGTTGGTGGTGTGCCGGGCCTGCTCATAAAACATCCCGGATTACCTGTATATGGTCCTGAAGAAACACAAAACAAGGGGGCAACCCATATTGTTCACGATAATGACCTGATTGAGATCAAACGGTTTTCTTTCCGTATCATGGAACTGCCGGGACATACACTTGGCCACATTGCATTCTATCAGGCCCCCTATCTATTTTGTGGGGACACGCTCTTTTCTGGCGGTTGCGGACGATTATTTGAAGGTACAGCCGAGCAGATGTTCTCTTCCCTTGAGAAAATTTCATCGTTACCCGATGACACATTGATCTGTTGTGCTCATGAATATACCGCGGCAAATATGGTATTTGCAAAGACAGTATTACCTGAAAATCAAGCTATTCATGATTATGCTAAAAAGATAATTAAGTTACGTGAAAATCATCAGGCAACCGTTCCCACAACTTTACAAACAGAGAAAAAAATCAATGTTTTCTTAAATTGTCACCACATTGATTTACAAAAAAATATCGGTATCAAACCAAATTCAATGCCACTTTCTTCTGTTTTTCAGCAATTAAGGGCTTATAAAGATCAATTTTAATTTTGTTGGGTTGTCTTCTGTGTGATTGGTCAGTATCATCGCTCACCTTTTAGGCAAACATCAAAAGAGAACATGAAGACAAAAGCGATCTTATTCGCCTCTGTTCTGCTTGCCGGTTGTCAATCGAGTCTGCAACAAAAGACTCCTTCCCAGCAGCATATACAGAAGATGTCTTCGACGAATCAGAAAACAGACGGTATTGCAGAACCAGAGGATTCTGCAAACTGGAAGGTGAGTCCGACAACCCAACAAGATTTGTGGGGACATATCCGTGATGAGTTGAAGATGGACATTCCTGATAACAGCAGGGTGCGCGAACAACAAAATTACTACCTGAAACACAAGAGCTATCTCCAAAATGTGACGTTACGGGCAGAACCGTACATCTATTGGATAGTTGAGCAGCTTGACGAACGAAATATGCCAATGGAACTGGTTCTGCTGCCCATAGTGGAGAGTGCTTTTAATCCCCATGCCACCTCTTATGCCCAGGCGGCGGGTTTATGGCAGATTATCCCGAGTACCGGCCGCCATTACGGCCTGACGCAGGATAAATGGTACGATGGCCGACGTGATGTTGCGGCTTCAACAGCTGTCGCACTTGATATGCTTGAGTATCTGAACAAGCGGTTCAATGGAGACTGGTTACTCACCATCGCCGCTTATAACAGTGGTGAAGGCCGGGTGATACGCGCAATCAAAGATAATCAGGCAAAAGGAAAGCCAACTGATTTTTGGTCATTGTCGCTGCCACGTGAAACAATGCACTACGTTCCCAAGATATTGGCGCTGAGTAACATTATCCGTCATGACAAAAAATATGCTTTCCAGTTGCCAAAACCTAACAACCAGAAAGCATTGGCTAAGGTTGAGGTAGGGCAACAAATAACGTTGTCACAAGCGGCTGAACTATCTGGGTTATCATTGTCATCAATCAGGGCATATAACCCGGGTTATAAACAAGGCATGACTTCCCCTCATGGACCGCATTACATCATGCTGCCGCAAAAGAGCGTTAACCAGTTTAAGACTTCATTGACTGATGAAAGCGTTTTAAAAAATATTCGGCTGTCTGTCGCTCACAACACTCACCAGCTACAGCAACAAGGCCAATATAAGGTTCGTGCCGGAGATACACTGTCAGCGATTGCAAAACGCTTCAATACAACCCATAAAGAGCTGCAAAGATTGAACAACTTGAAAACAGCTCATCGACTCAAGATTGGACAGGTATTGAAAATAGATAACAGCAGCCCTGTTACCTATCATGTACGCAAAGGTGATTCGTTTTTCAGCATCGCTAAACTCCACGGCGTGAATATTAATGATCTGATGAGTTGGAATAAAAACATCAAAATCAAAGAAATGAAACCCGGTATGGCGCTAACGCTTTATATTAATTAAGTTTGTTCTCTCCGGCATGGCTCCCTGTTCTTTTAAGCAGGGAGCTATTTCGTTTGAAGTGAAATTATAAATTGTATCGATAATATCGAATAGGTATAAATTGATGATGGTACTAGATACTGAACCGAAGAGTTTCATAAATATACTCATTAAATAAAAAATTGAATCTTGTTCAAGCAATCGCACATAACAATTTTCCCTATTTCCTTTTCAAATAAAAATGTACTGTATCATGTGTTTTTTCTGTATAAAATACGCCAAAACCATCATTGAAGCACAATTATCTTGCTGATTTATAAGAATTAATAGAGGTATAAATTGACATTATTAAAACCCAATAAAAATAACCTCCCCGATATTTTTACTGAAATTAAAGACTACCTCCTGCTCCCTTCAGGTCTTCAACTAGGCAGCACTCCTTATCGTGAAACAGAAAGCCGTGATTATAATGCCATGCGCTTTCAACTGAACGGAAAATCGATCGTATTTCGCCAGGGTAAAATCACACCCAATAAACAAGGCCAATTTGTCACACTCTGGAAAAGGCCGACACCAAATTCAGACATCATGCCTTTTGAACAAAGTGATGATATTGATTTCTGTTTAATAGCCACGTTTTCTGAGAAGCAAAAAGGGATTTTTCTGTTTGATTATCAGACCTTAATAACAAAAAAGATTTTCTCAATTCAATCTCAAGAAGGCAAAAGAGCCATTCGTGTTTACCCGTCATGGGTATCGCCTATGTCAAAGCAGGCCATCCAGACACAAAAATGGCAGTCCTTATACTTTATCAATTTCAATAATCAAGAGACTGCTATCGAACAATTTAAGAATATTTTTTCGCTTCGTCATAACTCAATGAAATAATAAACAAATAATACTATCATTTGATTAAACATTTTATTTGGCGTTATCCTATTTATTTCAATGCAATAAAAATAAGCTCTAACCTTATTAAGGCAACATACATGTATAAAAATGGATATTTTGTCACAGCAGAAATTAAAGCCAAAGAAAATGCAGATCTCAGTGTTGTTGTAAAAGAACTGAAAATCCTACAACAAAAAACCCTTTTAGAACCCGGATGTGAAATATTCTCCATCCAACAATCCAGCGAAAATCCACGCTCATTCATCATGTGGGAAAAATTTATTGACTATAATTCATTAAAGAAACACTTTGAATATGAGCATGCACAATATTACTTATCTTTGGATTTAACCGAGATCGTACAATTTTTTACAACAGATATTATTTAATCCCACCAAAACGAGCCTATCTAAGTAGGCTCTCAATGTGAATAGATAAGGAGTTGATTGTGGTTACCAGAATAAATTATGACAATTTACCTTCTTGTTCTCTGGTTGAAGTCTCAAACCTTATTCACCCGGATTTACAAATAGAAATTGAATCCATTATTGCTTTACATGGCTAACCAATTTCATAATCCAGAAAATAAGGGAGTACCTGACAGTTGACAGACACAGCAACGTTGCACGACAAAACCTCAAGTTAACTTGGGGTCAATAGAGATGGCAAGAAATAAACACATTGATTCCAATCGCGCCTTAACCATTGGTGAAGTTTCAAAACGCAGTGGAGTCGCGATATCAGCGATTCACTTTTATGAAGCAAAAGGGCTAATCAAAAGTTCACGCAGCCACGGCAACCAGCGCCGTTTTCCTTCCACTGTCCTGCGTTATCTTGCGATTATTAAAGCTGCTCAAAGTACCGGGATCCCTCTTAAAGAAATTCAGGCCGTTTTATGTCAATTCCCACCCAACAGTAATTTAACCGCAGAACAATGGCAGATAATTTCTTCACAATGGCGTGATATGTTGGATAAGCGCATCAAAATATTGACCCGATTACGCAATGATTTAAATAGCTGTATTGGCTGCGGCTGCCTTTCACTCACAGACTGCCCTTTACGCAATCCGAATGATATTTTGGGAGAAAAAGGAACTGGGGCAATTATTTTGGAAAAGCTTTAGAAAATCACATATCTATTAATCAGAGATAGACTCTGAAAATATTATCCCTACTCGTAGAGGTACTTTTATGAAAAAAATGGCAATTTTAGTAGCATTAATTTCAGGAGCTGCATTACCTCCCGCAATGGCAGCAGAAAAAACCATTGAGATGCAGAGTTTCACCTCTGTTAACGCGCAAAATGGTATTGCTTTAACAATAAAATGCGCGGCAACACCTTCATTAAAAGCCGAAGGAACACAATCTTCCATCAATAAACTCAATATCAATCATGATAACGACACACTTAATCTGATTAACGAGGCGGCTAAAGAAAATAATTTTCTCACTTCGGGCGTTAAAATTACGCTATACACTGACAAACCACTGAAGAGTTTATCCACTAAATCCGGGGTGAAAATGCAAGTGGATGCTTGTGCCGTCGATAGTGAGAATCTGGCAGTTTCAGGTGAAATGGGTAGTAAAATTGATGTTGCAGGTAAAACCAAATACCTTGACCTTACTCTGGGAATGGGAGCTGTATTTAATAAAAACGCTCAGAAATTCAGTGCCAATTCCGCCAAAGTGAATTTAAGTATGGGAGCATCTGCTTCTCTCTGCCATATTCCCCAAATCACTGGCAGCCTGACAGCGGGAACTCAGATCTTTGTCGATGAAAACGCTGTAGTTAAAACAACAGACAATTTCGCCAGCGAAATTTCTACGGATACCTGTTCCTGAATAAATAACTTTGAATTATATTTTGTAACATAACTCAGTCTATTTTTCGTACCATAATCAATCAATAAATAGTAGGCTGAGTGATGTTGAAAAAGAAATTATCTGGAAACTTTATTCAACTCTTTAAATAAAGCTAACAGACATCAACAAATGTGCCGGCATTATTTCATCCTCATTTATCAGGAATATTTAATGAAAAACATTCTTAAAGCATCCCACCTTGCTATTACACTTGCTCTTACTACTGTAGTAACTTCAGCAATACCAACTGCTTTTGCAAAATCAACTGACAAAATCATCAATCAGGTACCGGGTTACTATCATCAAATGGTTGGGGATTTCATGGTTACCGCTATTTATGATGGATATATTTATATTCCCTCCACATTACTGAAAGACATTGGAGCAAAAGATATTCAGGCACTGCTTGCTCGCATGTTCCTTGTTGAAGGAAAGGATGGCGTTCAAACAGCGGTAAATGCCTACCTCACCAATACCAAAGAAGGGTTGGTATTAATTGATACGGGTTCAAGCAAATGTTTTGGCCCTACGATGGGAAATGCCATGGATAATATCCGTGCCGCAGGCTATTCACCGGAAGAGGTAAAAACAGTATTGCTTACACACCTGCACCCCGATCATGCTTGTGGTATCGCTTCCTTAGATGGGGAAATGGCATTCCCTAACGCCGTTGTCTACGTTTCTCAAGAAGAAAAGGATTACTGGTTAAATCCTGAAACTATGGCTGCTGCCCCTGAAGGAGAGAGTGCTATTTTCAAAATGGTCCAAGATGCGCTGGCACCTTATATTGCTAAAAACGCATTCCGTACCTTCAAAAGCGGAGATAACATCATTCCTGGTATCGAAGCAATATCAACTTTTGGCCATACTCCAGGCCATACGTCATTTAAATTACACTCTGGTAAAAATAACATGCTGATTTGGGGGGATATTGTTCACTCCTATTCAGTGCAATTTATGCACCCAGAAGTTGCTATAGAATATGATATAAATAATGATAAAGCCGTTGAAGCACGTAAAACTATTTTCAAAAAAGCCTCAAAAGAAAAATGGTTAATTGGTGCTGCACATTTACCTTTTCCGGGTATCGGGCATATCCGTAAAGATGCACAAAGGTATACCTGGGTACCAATAGAATACTCTAATTTACTGAAAAAAAATAATTAACACTGTTATTCACAGTTAGTATATTAAATTTTCATCCGTATTTTCTTACTTAAACAAGTCACCATAGGGTGACTTAATGCCTATCCCAACAGGCGTTAAAAAAACACCCCCACTCTGGCGAAGTATCCAAACTACGTCTATACTAAAAATTGAATATCATCTCAGCACTTCATTTGTAACATAAAATCTGTTGTTTTCCATTTATAACTCTTGTTTAACTAATTTATAGATTGTGTTTGAGATAACCAATATAAAAAATAAGGTAACTATGTTATGGAAAATAAAGACAAAACAATTAAAATACTCAGCGTATCCGATTCAGATAAATCTACGCTCCCAGAGTCAGAAAATATGAATCGTAGTGAGGATCCAATTTCTCTATCCCAAAATGACTCTTCTTTTTTCATGGAGAATGACCCTATACCTCCCGAAGATAAAATAAATCCTCACGTTTCATATCTAATTATAGATGATCATAAACGTACATTATGTATCGATGATATAGAATATGATAAAAAGCGCGCATATATGGGATCAGAACAATATTATTATGCCCTTATCATATTAAAACTGAGGACTCTGAAAACACCCGGGAATCCAATGAGAGTGGCAGGTTTATACCAAGGAAAAAGGCTCTTCATGTATGCCTATGATACATCAGAAGAAACCACTAAAATATGCTGGGATATTCCTAATTCCTCCCCAGAGGATAAACGAATATCACTCAAAAAAGAATATGTCAAAACGGAAGACGGAATGAGAAAATATAGACTCATTTGGAATAATCAGGGAACAGAAATGTTTTTGTACAGTCATACCCATGATAAGTCTAAGCAATGGACTTGGCTAACCGCATCCAATAAGAAATACAGTCTATTTACTCTGCATCCCCATTTTATTAAAGCAAGACTCATAAAAACCTTACTAAAAAAAACTTGGCCAAAAATTCAATTCAATTTAGCGAACCTGCGAACTGTAGATACATTCTACAGATTAGTTTCAGACGAAAAAGCGAAAAATATATACAAAAAATCAGGACTAGAAAATTTCACATATAAAAAACAAGTTTTTGATTGTGATGATTTTAGTCTTGTATACAAAGCACAAGCCAGCAAAGAGGCCTATTCAGATAAAGAAATTTATGGATATGCAATTGGGATAATATTGGGGAATACTAAAAAAACTGCACATGCCATTAACATATATATCACCCCTGAACTCAAGGTTAAAATTATAGAGCCACAATCGGGAAAAATCATAGATGCTAAAGACTGGGAATACAAACCATATTACATACTAATATAAGACATTAAGCACTCAAGGTAATAAAAAATAGAAAATTTCATTGGAAATTACGATCACTTAATTCCTGAAAGTGATCGTAAAGAAATGAAACTTAGGACTCCTTCCATTTATAATAAACTTCAGGAATGAGAATCATAAGAAAATCTGCACAAATTTTTTCAAATTATATTTATAAAGGCATTCTGTACTCGATCATGCCAGATTTTTCAGCGACCCAGTTATAGAGTCTCTGAGCACGTAGATTTGTTTCATGTGTATGCCAGTACAGACGTGCACACTCTTGTTTTTTAGCTTCCTGATGAACAAATTCAATCAGTTGCTTACCGATATGCTGCCCCCGTGCATCAGTAGCAACAAAGAGATCTTCCAGATAACAATAATCTTTTTCAGCCCATGTAGAGCGATGGAAAAGATAGTGAACGAATCCGAGTACTCTGTCACCCTCTTTCGAAATTGCACAAAAAACGGGTTCATTTTCGTCAAAAAAACGGCTCCATGTTTTGAGTGTCGTTTCTTCCGTTAATTCAGCCTGATAGAACTCTTGATAACTCAACCAGTGAGGTAACCACTGGGCATAGTGTTCTTGAGAAATTAATTCAATAGAGATAGGTAATGTCTCTTCATTCATATTTATATTCCTTTTTAATACAGAACCGATAATTACAGACATGACGCTGAAGTAAAGTCATGTTACGCTTTATTCTGGTTCTTTATAAGGTACACTTTTTTTATTTTATTAGGATCCACTTTTATATGAAGAGAAAAGCATCTTCGCATTTCCCTAATCTTCTACTGGAAGATGGGTGCATTAAAGATCAGGTTTATCATGCTATCAGGGAGGCCATTTTATATGGGCGCCTGTGTGCAGGTGTAAAAATCCCCTCCAGCAGAGCATTGGCTGAAATGATGTCAATTTCCCGTAATTCTGTTTTATCTGGTTTCGAGCGCTTAATTGACGAAGGCTATTTAGTTACTCGTCCGGGAGCGGGTACTTTTGTTTCATCCACGATTCCTGATAAATTAATTCAGGCAAAGTCAAAGAAAATAATTAAAAAACATGAAATTACAATAAAAGAGAATCTCAATCCGAATATAAAAAATGTGGTGCCATTGTGGCAAAAGTCACGACCCGATATAAAAGGAAAACGGATATTTCATGTGGATGTAGGATGTGTGGATTTATTTCCTCATGAACTATGGGGTCGGCTATTAGGGCGTGTATGGCGCCAATCCAGAAAAGAACTCGGGCAATTTAATGATCCTGCCGGATATCAGGCACTAAAGGAGATTTTGTGTCACTATGTTTGTTCAACTCGTGGCCTACATTGTCACGCTGAGCAAATTATTATTGTGAATGGAACTCAACAGGCAATAAATTTAACTGCCCGAATTCTTCTTCAGGAAAATGACGAAGTTTGGCTAGATGATCCGGGATACGATGGAGCATTGGGCATTCTGACGTCTGTTGGGGCTAAAGTGCGTTCTGTTATTGCTGATGAAAATGGAATGGATATCTCATATGGTATGAAACATTGGCCGAATGCTAAACTAATTTTTACCGCCCCTTCTCACCAATTTCCATTAGGAAGTACATTAAGCCTATCGCGACGACTCACATTACTTGAGTGGGCAACTAAACATCAGGCCTGGATATTTGAAGATGATTATAATAGTGAATTCCGTTATTTCTCTAAGCCTATTCAGGCACTTCAAGGATTGGATCAGCAGCAACGGGTAATTTATGCAGGTTCTTTTTCAAAAATGATGTATCCCGGTTTTCGTCTGGGATTTTTAGTGGTTCCTGAAAAACTAATTGAATCGTTTAAATTAATGAAATATTACACTGATTCTCATTCTGGCTATTTAGAACAGGCAGCGTTAGTCCAATTTATTTCGGAAGGACATTATGCCCGCCATGTTCGCCGTATCCGAAAAATTTGTTATGAACGACATGAAGCTTTAATCAATGCAATTAAAAAACATTTGCCTCATATATTTAAAGTGCAACCAACGGATTCAGGAATACATGTAGTGTGCTGGCTACTCAATGGAGTAAGAGAGAGTGAGGTAATAAAAAAATGTCATCAGATAGGTTTGGGCATTCAACCATTATCACGATACTGCATGCAACCTTATAAAAGAGAAGGTGTTCTTTTAGGGTATGCAGCCCATACACCGACCGAAATTGAGGAAAATATTAAACGGCTATCAAGCATTTTGTAAAAACCTTTCGTGGAGATTTAATAGCCATTATCAGTTGGCAAATCCATATGCCAACACGATATACAACATCATAGATCAATTATGAGGATAGTGGATGAGGTTATGGATAACCACTGTTTCATCGCCTGAATTAGCATAAGCATGGTGGCAATCCGCATGAAAACGCATGGATTCACCCGCTGAAATTTTATGCCAAGTGTCATTAAGACGGAGATCTAATTCCCCACTGAGTACAATAACATGCTCTATCACCCCGAATTCATGCGGAGAAGATTCACTTGAAGCACCCGATATCAATTCTATTTTGAGCAAATCGGTAAAAAGTTCGTCATCAAAAGGTATAAGTGGCGTTACACGCATGCCTGAGTTGTTCTGTTCAAAAATCGGTAATGTATTAAACCGGTGTAATACAGGCTGAGGTTGGGGATCAGCCCCGTCTAAAAATGTTGAAAAAGCAATATTAAAGCCTGTCGCGATTTTCCACAGTGTCGAAATCGTTGGGCTTGATTGACCACGTTCAATTTGCCCAAGCATCGCCTTACTGACCCCCGTCAATTTTGCCGCCTGACTGAGGCTTAACCCTCGGGAAGCTCTTAATAATTTAAATTTTTCAGCAATTTTTGATGTGATATCACTCATTGATGCTTTCTCAAAAGGAATAAATTCATGATTGAACGTTATAACGGACGATGATATTCTCACCATCGTCCGTTATAACATCCGATAGGTAATGTCATATGCCTAAGCTATCATTTTTTAGGGATTTCTCACCAGTAACACTTATCACAGGGTTTGTTGCGGTATTAGTTGGTTATGCTAGTTCAGTTGCGATAATTCTCCAAGCAGTGACGGCAATCGGTGTTGAACCGGCACAAATTGGTGCCTGGCTGGTTATGCTCGGTGTAGGAATGGGGGTCACGACAATTGGGTTGTCACTCTATTACCGCACTCCCATTTTAACGGCTTGGTCAACACCGGGAATTGCATTATTAGCGACAAATTTTCCGGACACTTCCGTTAACGAAGCCATCGGTATTTTTATCTTTGCTTCGGCATTAATGCTGATATGCGGTATCACCGGACTATTTGCTAAATTAATGAACTACATTCCGCATACTATAGCAGCCGCAATGCTTGCCGGAATATTACTCCGCTTTGGTTTGGAGGCATTTGAAATGCTACAAGTCAACTTTTGGCTTTGTAGTGCCATGCTACTTGTTTTCTTAATTTTCCGCCGCTATTTTCCGTTATACGCCATCATCTCGACGCTGGCAGTTGGCTTGATTATCTGTGTTCTCAGCGGCGATTTAAATTTGGAGAGTGGAAACATCACATTTTCCATACCTGAATTTGTTATGCCGCACTTTAGCGCAACCACACTCATTGGCGTAGGCATTCCATTTTTTATCGTCACGATGGCATCACAAAATGCACCGGGAATTGCCACCTTACAGGCGGCGGGATATCCTCCTCGTGCATCAAAATTACTGATTTGGACATCATTGATGACAATAATTCTGGCACCTTTTGGCGGGTTCAGTATTTGCATTGCCGCTATTACGGCAGCCATTTGCATGGGAAAAGATGTTCACCCAGATCCGGATAAACGATATGTTGCCGCAGTCAGTGCCGGTTTTTTCTATCTGCTGGCAGGCATTTTTGGCGGAGCCATTTTCTATTTGTTCAATGCTTTTCCAATTCCATTAATAAAAATTTTAGCCGGATTAGCACTCCTTGTTACTTTTACAAATAGTCTGCATCAAGCAATCAAGGATCAATATACAAGAGATGCTGCCATTATCTGCTTTTTGATTACAGCATCAGGTGCAAATTTACTGGGAATCAGCTCCGCATTTTGGGGATTGATCGGTGGAATCATTGCTCATGCTGTATTAAAAAATACCATCATCTATCAATGGAACAGAAAACTGAGTAAAAGAGCCAGCAATAAACCATAATATTATTGAATCAGTTAACTATATTTGCGCTCAATAAAGAGCGCATAAATATTAAACCCCATTCTGTGATTTCATTATTTTTATTGCATCTTCCATGGACTTAGTATTCATTCTATTTATATCATTCTGCCATTGCATATTTCTAAGAGACATTTCGGTAAATTTAACCTCATTAGCAATAGCTTTGCATTCCTGAATATCTATTGAGCCAACACGATCGAAGACTTCATTCATAACCTTAAATAATTCAGTGCCATCAATAAAGTTTTCACCAAGAGCGCGACACAATTCATTATTGTTGAGTGACGGAAGATTATCTGTCGGTATTCTGCCAGTAGAGCAACCGGCCATAGCAAATACTGATAATAATAGTATTTTTCTTATCATTTAAAGTTCAATCCATGAAAACGGGGGCGTTAGTATACCCTCATATGAGGGAAAAATATAGCCCTACATAATTCGATAAAATGAATTATTTTATCCGACATTATGTAGGGCTATCTGTAATGTGCTGATTTCAAATTGTTTATATAAAATTTACTCAAATGTTAATTTTTCATCAAAACAATAGATATTACTGAAAATGCAATGATAACTTCACGATAGCCTACCCTTTTTTTTATTACGCGTAGAGCTGAGTTAACTTTAATCTGCTCGATTGCATCCCATTGCAGAGAAAAATGACAACATTAAAGCCATCGAGATAACGGATAATACTTAGTCAGATATTTATCTAAAGACTCACCACTAAGAATTTTAGCTCCAAATAACGGTTTATTTATTTCAATTAAAATATATAACTTTTCATAATTATGAGAATTTCATATTTCCTATTCCTTTCCAACTATTTGCTGAAGCGGCATTCAAGAAAATCTTAACTCTTTTGATGAGCTGCCACATATA
>NZ_JBBMXH010000042.1:0-34174 GCF_037996725.1 Xenorhabdus entomophaga | reverse complement strand
TTGACAACGGATAAGTATTCAATGAGGGAGTGGTTAGGATTCATGGGCGAGCATTCGAAAGAAAAATAAAGATAATTAGATCATGTCATTGCTTGTTATTCAATAGGTATTTGAAAAGTATGCTCGCGCCCTGATGGTTTTCCAGGACTAAGTGACTCCCTTTCTTGGCGATATAAAGGATCTTTCATAGGTTCAATTGCAATAAAACAGTGACAGTATGAGTTTAAGGTTACTATGTATTCAATGAAATAAGATGAGCCAAGATTTATCAGAATATCTTTAGACTTTTCTTCCATTAAATAGAAGAAAGCCATTAGTGAATATTCTTCGCAATTTCCAAGAAGTTGATTGGGTTCTTTCTGCAAAATGGCTTTATATTTTTCCTCTGGTGAAAGGATGTTTAATGCATCCCGCAAGTAGCGTAACTTAATCATTCTTTCAATATAGTTCTCTCTGGAGTGTAAATTTTGTTTGCTTTGTGGTAAATACTCTGGTTCCATGTAACGTTTATTAGTTGATTTTAAACCAAATCTACTTCGAGAGAATGCTATTGTATCTTTTAAAATCATTTGGATGGACATGGCTTTTACCTTGGTGAAAATTGATGTTTTCCATTAATCATAGATAATGATATAGATAACATAAGACAAAAGATTAATTGATGAATTTATTATGAATAATAAGTTGAGTTTATATAACCACCTTTAGATGGTTATATTTTTACAAAATCAGGGCAATGATATTAATCAGGGTAATATCGCGAACGAACGTATCGGAAAGCCAGTGGCATTTTTAGGTTTGACCGCGATGTTGAATATGACTGCTCCACGTGCAGGCACTTGGTCTAAGTTAGCCAAAAGTTCTATTTGGTAGCTGTCTTGTTCCAATACATAATATTCACTCAATAAGGCATTATTACGCCTGAAGTCTTCGGCCGAATCTGTATCGAAAGTTTCATGCCCGATCGCTTTGATTTTCCGCTCTTCAAATAAAAATTTCAAGGCATCTATTCCCCATCCGGGGATTTGATTATTTCCCTGTTTGTCTTTATTATCCATTTTTTCCTGAGATGGCCAGCGTTGACTCCAGTCCGTTCTTAAGGCGACGAAAGTGCCTGCTTCAATGATGCCATGTTCGGCTTCAAATGTAAGAATGTCGTCTTTAGACAATGAAAAGTTAGGATTTTGCTTGGCTCTTGCTGACTGGTCAATAACAATCAAGGGTAATACCAGCTCTTTCAATTCCAGTTCATCAAGAGAACGGGCGTCAGGAATGAAATGGCAAGGAGCATCAATGTGGGTACCGTATTGTCCTGTGAAGGTGAATTGTTGCGCAAAAAATCCATCTTTATAATCAAACAGAGTTTTAAATTCAGCAGGATCAAACATAAAAAAATGGGGAGAATCTTTGTCAAAACTGTGTGTCAGATCAACCCATTTTTTTGATTTCAATAAAGCGAGAGCTTGCAGAATATCGTTTGTCATAACAACCTCATTTTTGGTTTTTTTATGATTAAACGTTCGCCATTTTTTCTTCGCAATTTATTTATCAACAATCTCCTGATTATGGGGATGGCTTCACAGGTTTTGATTTATTTATCATCGGCCAGAGAAGTGGGAATAGTCCAAATTTCAGACGTGATATCAATATAAGAAGGATCGGTTAATGAACACTCTTCCGTTGATATAATTGAGGTGGTGATAAAAGTCACAAGAGATTTCTGTTTATTAATAAAAGGAATGGATATTGCAATTGTCTGATTATAAAGTTGCCCCCAACGCTGAAAGTGTTATCGGTAACTTATCTTTTTCCAGTGGATGTCTGGTGATAAATGTGGATACCGCATTTTGGAGATCAAGTTGTTTATTTGCTTCAACAGCATGTTGTATGACTTTTTGTGCCACCTATGATTCAGTTGTAGCACAATAAGCCAGACTTTCATCTACTGAAGAAAATTCCAGCTTAGGTATTGATAATACCGCAATAATAAGAATCTTATTTATATTGTTTGTTAACATAGTCCATTATTTAATTAAAAATAATACATAGTGATGATACCTTCTGTTAATTGTCTGGAAAATTCGCCATTATCACTTTCTTAGTTAACTTTTTGTTAAAAATAAGATATAAGTTATCTTGATTGTTTGCAATTTATAAATAAAATAAAGTGCCGAATTAGATTAACCAAAAAAACGATGGTGACGAATTGACACCACCTAAAATGAAAACAAAAGAATGACACCACTAGCCAGTGTTATTCTTAAAAAAGAATCACTGGTGCTGTTGTTATATTTATTTTGATTCCGTCGTTGTCAACTCCATTTCATAGTTGTTGACAGGAAACTGTCCATAAGTATCGTGTAAGAGCTGTTTACAGCTTTCCTGTTTAATCAGGTCGCTGAGTTGGTTTAACCGTTTTTGCAACAATCTCTTAGTTTCTTTTTCATTATCCAAGACAGTTTGCAAAATTTTGGTTAATTGCTGCTGTAATGAAATGGGTGCATGTGAGTTTTCTGATAATAAAGTAACCACTTCTACTGCCTTCAGATAAGTGATTTCCATATCAACAAGTTCATCCCACTTTTCATTTTTAGCTAAATCAATCATTTGCTCACTTAAACTAAGGATCTGCTGATAAGCTGACAAAAGATCCGTATCATTTTTCATTAAACAATATCCTGACTGGCGTTGTAATGAGGACCTATTTGCCGCCAAGAGTCTGAAATCTCGGTAAGTAAATCAATCACTTCGGTAATAGCCTTCTCATCATTGCGTAAATTGGCATGGAGTAAGCGACGGCTCATATAATCATATAACGCAAAAAGATTCTGGGCAATTTCGCCGCCTTTCTCGAAATCTAATCCCTCTTTGAGACCATTATCAATGATATTGATTGCCTTTGAAATAGCTAAGCCTTTTTCTGGAATATTACCCTGTTGCATCAGAATAATTGCACGACGCAGGGCGCTTAGCGCCCCGTTGAACAATATCTGAATCAACTGGTAAGGAGAGGCATTCATAATTTCGCTCTCAAGATCTACCTGAGCGTATAACTGGCTTGCCGAACGTTGATACATTAGTGTCCTTTTATTATCTTAAAAGTTGGGCCAGAGATAAACCTGCCTGATTCATTGAAGAGGAAAGTTTATCCAGTGCTGTAAATTGTTTTTTATAGCGCTCCATCGTGGCTTCAATATTTCTATTAGTCTGTTCCACTTGTCTTTCCAGTGTTTTCAGACTCTTATTGATACCTTCGGTTGCTGTTGCGATAGTCCCTTCGTGGCTATCCAAGGTTTTTTTCAATAAATTAAAAGTCTGGGTAGCAAAACCGGTTTTTTCTCCATCCCCCATAAAGAAAGCCTTAACATTAGCCGGTTTTTCTTTCAGGTTCTTTTCCAGTTTTTCGTTGCTGATTTCCAGTGTACCATCCAATTTTTGTTTGATGCCCAGTTTATTTAAGGTAGCAATATCAGCAACATTTTGTGCCATAAACAGTTGTTGTCTTAACTGGCTTTGAATACCTTTTAAAGTGCTGTCACCGAGCAAGGCACCATTGTCTTTTGAAGCCGCTTCACCTTTTCTTACGGGCTTGAATTTGGTCAATGAACTGACAGTGTTTTGTAATTCATTATAGGCATCAACCCACTTTTTAATTGCTTCTTTCATTGGCTCAATATCACGAGAAACCACCAGCGTTTCTGGTATTAGTTCTCCTTCAGTTTTGCCTTCGAATTTTTCTTTTTCTGAAACCTTTTTCAGATTCAGGGTAATTCCTTCTGGTGCATCTTTTATTTCATTAGTCTGGCGTTCAATCTGAATGCCATTGACTTTTAATTTTGCATTGACCGCTTCCACCACTTGTTCCATTGCACCAGAACCACCTTTGTCGTCAGGCTTGTAGTTCAGCAAATCACCCAGCTTATTATCACCCTGAACCTCAATGGTCATGACTGATTTTGTGCCCGCTTTTTTCGAAGTCAGGATCAAATAGTTTTTATTATCTTCTGCTTTGATAATGCTGGCATTAACGTTGCCTTCTTGTTTATTAATCGCATCGCGGATTTCAACCAAAGAAGTTTCATTATCTTTCAGGGAAATGCGCATCGGTTCTATTTTTTTTTCACCGACTTTTTCTTCACCTGGTTGTGTAATAAGACCTGGCTGCGTAATAATAATAGTACGGGTGCCTTTACCTTGTTCTCCTAACGGTTTTTTTACATCCGCAATTTCCGGTGATTTCAGGGATTGAGCTTTGGCAAGCTGTTGTACTTCAATAACATAGTTACCCGGACTGGCTTTAGAATCTGTACTCGGCGTAAATGTTTTATGATCTTCGTTGGTTTTAGTGGTATTGAGCTTATCGAATTTTTTTAGTTCTTCGGATGCACTCTTTAATTTTTCCAAACTGCCTTTTAACGAACCAAAAGCGGTAAGTTTAGCGTTATAGCTGGTTTGTTGCTGTGCTAATGGCTCTAAACGTTTTCTTTCATTTGCTTCAAGTTTATCCAGTAATTTTGGATCTATCCCAGATGCGATCCCTACCGCGGAAATGCTAGCCATATTGACTCCTTTTAATAAAAAGCATCACTGGACATGTTATCGGATTAATTTGCGAAAAGTTTACTGACAAAATGTTTTTTTTGATGGACGGAATAATTGATGAGAACAGGCGCTGTTTGGGTTATCGGGGAGAAATGAGAAAAAAATAAAAAAGTTTTTTCAAGAAATATTAAAGGTTCTTTTTAAGGAGCCGATAAAACTGTTGGCGGTGATGAACACCGTGAGCAAAAGGCTCAAACTAATTATATCGGATTGATTTTAAAAGGAACTCTACTATGGCATCAGTCATTAATACTAACTATTCATCTCTGCTGGCGCAAAATAACCTGACAAGATCTAAAGGTACTCTGGGTACTGCGATTGAACGTCTGTCTTCTGGTTTACGTATTAACAGCGCGAAGGATGACGCTGCTGGTCAAGCGATCGCTAACCGTTTCACTGCTAACGTTAAAGGTCTGTCTCAGGCTTCCCGTAACGCTAACGACGGTATTTCCATTGCCCAGACTACCGAAGGTGCTCTGAACGAAATCAATAACAACCTGCAACGTATTCGTGAACTGGCTGTTCAGGCTCAAAACAGTACTAACTCTGAAAGTGATAAGAAATCTATTCAGGAAGAAGTGACTCAGCGTCTGGCTGAAATTGACCGTATCTCTGAACAAACTCAGTTCAATGGCGTGAAGGTACTGAGTGGCGAAGTACCTAAAATGAAGGTTCAGGTTGGTGCTAACGATAATGAAACTATCACTATCGATCTGAAAAAAATAGACAGTGCTGTATTGAAACTGGATAAGTTTGATGCAACTAAGAAAGGTTCTTTTGGTGAGCAAAAAAATTCAGCAGTAATTGAAAAAAAGACAAAAGATGCTGATGGTAAAGACATTACGGAAAAAGTGGATGTTAAATTTGACACCACAGGTGTAACAGGTGCCACTGATGTCAAAGTTTTCCAAAAACAGACAGCTGATGGTAAAACTGTGCCAAATGAATACATGATGTCTTATAAAGACGATAAGGGTAACGTTAAATACGCTACAGCAGAAATTAAAGAGGATGGTAAGGTAACGAAAAAAGCTGATTACACTCCAACTGTAGATGATCGTCCTCTGGACGCTCTGGACAGCGCTCTGGCACAAGTTGACAGCCTGCGCAGCTCTTTAGGTGCAGTACAAAACCGTCTGGAATCCACCGTTAACAACCTGAACAATACTGTTAACAACCTGAGCGCAGCAAAAAGCCGTATCGAAGACGCTGACTACGCGGTTGAAGTTTCTAATATGAGCCGTGGCAACATCCTGCAACAGGCGGGTACTTCTGTTCTGGCTCAGGCGAACCAGATCCCACAAACCGTTCTGTCTCTGCTGCGTTAATTTTTATTTTCCAGTTAGGCATTTATGCGGGGTAACCTGCATAAACAACGCTTATAAAATAAGGATCGGTTCGCCGATCCTTATTTTTTGGTTATCGTTTTTATAAACATCGTCAAGGACAGCCTGAAACTTGCTATGCATTTGGGCGGACATCAAAAATTTCGCATAGGTGAAAAAGAAGTGCTTTTACTTCATTGTTCAAACGATTGTACCGGTTAGGGGATTGGATAATGGTATCCAGTCTCTTATCCAAAGGTGTCTGTTGTTGTGAGCGATTTGTATACCGCCGAAGGCGTGATGGACAAAAATAGCCTCTGGAAGCGCTATGTACCACTGGTTCGCCATGAAGCGCTGAGGTTGCAGGTAAGATTACCTGCCAGCGTAGAACTCGATGACTTGCTTCAGGCCGGTGGCATAGGCTTACTGAATGCGGTGGAGCGTTTTGATTCCATGCAGGGAACCGCGTTTACCACCTATGCAGTACAGCGCATCAGAGGTGCAATGTTGGATGAGTTGAGGAGCCGTGATTGGGCTCCGCGTAGTGTGCGGCGTAACGCACGTGAAGTCACGCAGGCCATCCGTAAACTTGAGCAAGAGTTAGGCCGTCCAGCCAGTGAGCAGGAAGTTGCTAAAGAATTAAAGATTAATCTGATAGAATATCGGCAAATACTGTTAGACACAAATAACAGCCAACTGTTTTCTTATGACGAATGGCACGAAATTCACGGTGAAAGTTGTGAGCCGGTGGTAGAGGAAGAGCATGAGACAAATCCTCTGCAACAATTACTGGAAGGTGATCTTCGTCAGCGGGTAATCGATGTCATTGAGTCATTGCCTGAACGGGAAAAGATGGTTCTTACGCTGTACTATCAGGAAGAGCTCAATCTTAAAGAGATCGGCGCAGTGCTTAACGTGGGGGAGTCCCGCGTAAGTCAGCTTCACAGTCAGGCAATAAAAAGGCTGAAGGCGCGCCTGAATCCAGAGAAGTAACTTTTTGCTTATTTGTTTTTTTGTTAAGACTATACACAGGGCTTTATCTCTTATGTCTGTTACAACACAAAAGAAACGGCCTCTTAGCCGTTATATCAAAGACTATAAACATAGTCAGACTCATTGTTTACACTGTCATAAAACACTTGATCGTATTTCACTTGTTTTTAACGGTCAGGTCATCAATAAAGAAGCTATTTCTGAGATGACTGAATTGGTGGATGACAAAACCTGGAATGAGTTACAGGGTAAATTTGTGGCACTGTGCCGCTTTTGTAGTGAAATTTATTGCAATAGCCAGACTGATTATTTCGACATTATGTCATTTAAACAGTATTTGTTTGAACAAACGGAGATGAGCCATAGTACTGTGCGTGAGTATGTGGTTCGTTTAAGGCGTTTGGATGAATTACTGACTTCAAGTAATTATTCGGCTAATGAATTTGCGCCAGAAAAAATTCAGGAACAACTCAGCGAAAAATTGTCTCAGTCTGCTTTCAGCAATTACAATATCGCGCTGCGTAAATACGAGCAGTATCTGAGCTGGCAACAGAACGGTCATTAATTAATTACACCGATAAATAACGTTAGCCGGTTTGAACGATTTTAGAGGGGAATGCGATTACCACGCATTCCCCTCTCTATTTCCATATTATTTCTGTTGTTACATATTTTTACTGCTATATATTAAAATGGTTATATATTTATAATAAATTAATCTTAATTAACTCTTTTTAATCAAGTCATTTTAAACTATTTATGTTAGCCAACATATTTTAATTACATGCTATTAACCATTATTTATCAATTAACCAATCGTCATCAGGCTGGCATTACCGCCTGCCGCTGCGGTATTTACACTTAATGAACGTTCATGCAGTAAACGCTCCAGCAACAGATTGGTTTCACCACGGGCAAACCCTTGTACGGAGATAATTGGCCCTTTACGCTGTGCAATCACACCGCAAATCTGGCGCAATTGGTCGCAATCACCGTGATGAATAACCGCTTCCATTGCTGTTTTCTCATTTTGCCAGTCGTTAACCCAATGAATATGCTGACGAACTCCATCCGGCAATTGACGCTGCAATCCCTGATGCAATTCGTCCTTCTCCCAGATGGCCTGGCAACCGACAGAAAGTACCGCAGCTAATTGCACCAGCGCATCTTGCTCGTTATCTGCAAGGCACAACACATGACCGCGTGGCAATAAAGTATAAGTATTGCGTTCTCCGGTTGGCCCCGGCAGTACGCGTACTGTTCCACCCTGTGCCAGTAAACTGTATTCCTGAATCACTTGGCTTAATACATCATTATTCTGCGTGGTTGCCCAATCAGCCAATTTGTAGAGTGGGGTATGCAGAATGACACGTACTTTGGCATCAAGTTCATATTCTGCATCCTGACGCTCCAGTGTTTGGCTGGCTGCATTGACAGGACGTTGTGACAGCAAACGATACAGATACAGCGGCCCGCCTGCTTTTGGCCCTGTACCTGACAGTCCTTCGCCACCAAATGGTTGCACACCGACGACCGCACCGACCATATTGCGGTTAACATATAAGTTACCGACTTTAGCTTTACTGGTGACCTGTGTGATGGTTTCATCAATACGAGTATGAACTCCCAATGTTAAGCCATAACCAGAAGCGTTGATTTGATCAAGTAACTTATCCAGTTCATCACGTTTGAAACGAACGACATGCAGAACCGGGCCGAAAATTTCTTTTTTCAGCTCACTAAAGCTTTCCAGCTCGATCAACGTTGGTTTGACGAAAGTGCCTTGTGACCACTCCTGACTGTCCATTACATTTTCATGCACTGCCTGATAAATTGTCCGGCCTTTAGTACGCATGGCCTGGATATGGCGCTCGATACCAGCTTTGGCTTCTGCATCAATCACCGGGCCGATATCTGTTGATAAGCGTTCAGTATTCCCCATCCGGCATTCAGCCATCGCGCCTTTCAGCATAGCAATCGTTCTTTCTGCGACATCTTCCTGAACACACAGGATACGCAGGGCAGAACAACGCTGACCGGCACTGTCAAAAGCAGAAGCAACCACGTCGGTGACAACTTGTTCGGTCAAGGCAGAAGAATCAACGATCATGGCATTTAAACCGCCAGTTTCTGCGATCAACGGTGTTGGATGGCCTTGTGCATCAAGACGACCGGCAATATTGCGCTGCAATAAGCTGGCAACTTCGATAGAACCGGTAAACATTACGCCGCGTACACGTTTATCCCCGACCAGAGAGGCTCCCACCGTTTCCCCTTGACCCGGCAGTAATTGCAGCACACCACGAGGAATGCCTGCCTGATGAAGCATTTTCACGGCAACAGCGGCAATCAATGGTGTTTGCTCTGCGGGTTTTGCCAGGACACTATTACCGGCTGCTAATGCAGCAGCGATTTGGCCGGTGAAAATAGCCAGAGGGAAGTTCCACGGACTGATACAAACCACAGGTCCCAGTGGGCGATGAGTATCATTGGCGAAATCCTGACGCACTTGATCAGCGTAATAATAGAGAAAATCTACTGCTTCGCGTACTTCGGCAATCGCATTATTGAAAGTTTTACCTGCCTCACGGACTAAAATACCAAGCAAAGATTGCAGGTTATTTTCCATCAACTCGGCCGCACGTACCAAAATCGCTGCACGTTCTGATGGCGGTGTGGCAAACCAAATTGCTCCGGCATCAGTGGACGTATTCAACGCATGGCTGACTTCCTGCTCAGTGGCTTCACGAACATAACCGACGATATCTGAAGGTCTGGCTGGGTTATTAACAGGCCTAGCAGCAGGCAATTCTCCGGTGTGCTGGTAATCACCACCCAACAAAGGTTCGCTGCTCCACGTTTCCATTGATGAACTCAGCAAGGCACTAGAAAGGGAAGCCAAACGATGTTCATTGGAGAGATCCAACCCTGATGAATTGACGCGATTTTTACCGTATAAATCGTGCGGAAGAGGAATTTTCGGATGCGGCAGGCCGATTTGCCCTTCAGTTTGCGCTAACTCCTGTACGATTTTCACCGGATCAGCAACCAGCTCATCAATCGGCAGGGAAGTATCTGCAATACGATTGACGAATGAGGTATTGGCACCATTTTCCAACAGGCGGCGTACCAGATAAGCCAGCAGTGTTTCATGCGTTCCTACTGGTGCATAGATGCGACACGGACGATTAAGTTTGCCATCGGCGACTTTTCCGACTACCTGCTCATAAAGCGGTTCACCCATGCCATGCAGACATTGGAACTCATATTGCCCCGGATAATAGTTCTGCCCGGCCAAATGATATATTGCAGATAAAGTATGGGCGTTATGGGTAGCAAACTGTGGATAGATTAGATTCGGCACCGAAAGCAACTTACGGGCACAGGCAAGGTAAGAAACATCAGTATAAACCTTGCGGGTATACACCGGATAGTCTTCTAAGCCATCGATTTGGGCACGTTTGATTTCGCTATCCCAATAAGCGCCTTTCACCAGACGGATCATCAGCCTGTGGCGGCTGCGCTGTGCCAGATCAATAATACTGTCAATCACGAACGGACAGCGTTTCTGGTACGCCTGAATGACAAAACCAATACCGTTCCAGCCTTCCAATTTTGGCTCAAAACACAATTTTTCCAGCAAATCGAGGGAGATTTCCAGACGATCGGCTTCTTCTGCATCGATATTGATACCAATATCATATTGACGTGCTTGTAGAGTGAGGGAGAGCAGACGTGGATAGAGTTCATCTATAACACGCTCATACTGCGCACGGCTATATCGGGGGTGCAGGGCCGAGAGTTTGATGGAAATACCCGGCCCTTCATAGATACCGCGACCGTTTGATGCTTTACCAATGGCGTGGATCGCCTGCTGGTAGGAAACCATGTAAGCCTGGGCATCTTCTTCGGTCAGCGCGGCTTCACCAAGCATGTCATAGGAATAACGGAAGCCTTTCTCTTCCAATTTGCGGGCATTGGCAAGGGCTTGAGCAATGGTTTCCCCAGTAACAAATTGCTCACCCATCAGGCGCATTGCCATGTCCACACCTTTGCGCACCAATGGCTCGCCGCTTTTACTGATAATGCGGTTCAGGGAGTTGGATAACTTAGCTTCATTGTGGGTAGATACCAGCTTACCGGTGAACAACAACCCCCACGTTGCAGCGTTAACAAACATGGAAGGGCTTTGGCCCAGATGGGAGTGCCAATTGCCGTTACTGATTTTATCGCGGATTAAAGCATCGCGGGTGGCCTTATCGGGAATGCGTAACAGGGCCTCGGCAAGACACATCAACGCCACACCTTCCTGAGAAGAAAGTGAGAACTCCTGTAATAACCCCTGAACTAACCCGGAACGCCCGATCCCTTGTTTTTGCTGGCGCAGTTTTTCTGCGATGGAATAAGCAAGTTTGTGAGTTGCCTTGGTTTGTTCTTCTGAGAGCTGCGCACGTTGCAACAGCATAGGAACTGCCTGTGTCTCTGGCAGGCGATAGGCAGAGGTGATTGCGGAACGTTTCACCGATTGGGGTAAAATATGCTCGGCAAAATCCAAAAATGGCTGATAAGGTGCCTCATTCGGTGATTCTTCTTCGGAAATCTTTTCTTCTTTGCTATCCTGACCCGCTGATATTTCTGGGATCTTTTCCTCGTTTTCCAGACGTTCAAGATAATTAAAAATGGCTTGCTTAACCAGCCAGTGTGGTGTGCGTTCAATTCGTTGTGCAGCAGATCTAATACGATTACGCGTTGCTTCATCGAGCTTCACGCCCATAGTGGTACTACCCATTCTCACTCCTTAATAGGTAAGACTTAACCAAGTTGCATAACAATATCTGTCATGTTGCAACTTTGTGCAACTTTGTTAAAAGCAGCCGTTCTAAATTTGTGAAATTAATCTAGTTTTTATTATCCCCTTGGTGAGCATTATGGCTTCTGATTTTTTATCTAATTGATATATATTAATTTTAATTCAACCTCATAAAGGCGTGGTATAACCAGTTATTAAATGAAAGGTGTAACCTTTGGAATGATAAATGTGATTTAGCAAGCGTTTTTTATAAAAAACACCGTTAATTAGTTGTTAATAATGTTTTAACTAAACTAGGATAGAATGTAATTTTAGAATAATTTTCAATGGTAAATATTACTTGTTGAAACTAATGTTATCTTGGGGTACAACTTTTTGCAGTTTAATAGGGAAGAAAGAAAGTTCTTGAAAAAACGTACCTTAAGTACAGACAACATTATTTACGCAGATAACACATTTGCAGATGCTTGATTTATAAAAACACTATGGAGAAGAACCTGCATGACAGTAAATTCACCAATGCTCATTACCTTCATTATCTACATCGCGGGGATGTTGCTGATAGGCTTTATGGCTTATCGTTCCACCAAAAATTTTGATGATTACATATTAGGTGGCCGACGATTGGGCAGTGTGGTAACGGCATTATCTGCTGGCGCTTCTGATATGAGTGGCTGGTTATTAATGGGATTGCCGGGAGCTATTTTTTTCTCTGGCATTTCAGAAAGTTGGATCGCGTTAGGCCTGCTGCTGGGCGCATACCTGAATTGGCGATGGATTGCAGGTAGATTACGTGTACATACTGAAGTGAATAATAACGCATTGACGTTACCAGATTATTTCACTCATCGATTTGAAGATAAAAGCAAAATCCTGCGTATTATCTCTGCACTGGTTATTTTGATCTTCTTTACTATTTACTGTGCATCGGGTGTTGTGGCTGGTGGTTTATTGTTTGAAAACACGTTTGGTATCAGCTACGAAAAAGCGATTTGGTTGGGCGCATTGGCGACAATTGCCTATACCTTCCTCGGTGGTTTTCTTGCGGTAAGCTGGACGGATACGGTTCAGGCAACGTTGATGATTTTTGCTTTGATTTTGGTCCCTGTGCTGGTTCTGCTCAAAGTAGGAGGAGTTGGCACCGCCATCAATATTATTGAAGCAAAAAATCAGGCCTATTTAGATATGTTTAAAAATCTGAATATTATTGCCATTGCTTCTTTGTTGGGATGGGGATTAGGTTATTTCGGTCAGCCCCACATTCTGGCTCGTTTCATGGCTGCAGACTCCCACCAAACTATTCATAAAGCCCGCCGCATCAGTATGACGTGGATGTTGTTGTGCCTTGTGGGAACAGTGTCTGTTGGCTTTTTTGGTATCTCATATTTTGAGATTTATCCGGAGCAGGCAGGGCCAGTGTTGCAAAACCGTGAACGTATCTTTATGGAATTAGGTGTACTCTTATTTAATCCATGGATCACCGGAGTATTGCTGTCTGCGGTACTGGCTGCGGTTATGAGTTCATTGAGCTGCCAGTTGCTGGTTTGTTCCAGCGCACTGACAGAAGACCTCTACAAAGCATTCATACGTACCAAAGCCAGCCAGAAAGAATTGGTATGGATTGGTCGCATGATGGTTTTGCTGGTGGCAATTATCGCCATTGTGATCGCAACTAACCCAAATAATAAGGTACTGGCTTTAGTCAGTAATGCCTGGGCTGGATTCGGTGCAGCGTTTGGCCCGGTGGTTTTGATTTCTGTACTGTGGAAACGTATGACCCGCAATGGTGCACTGGCGGGTATGCTGGTGGGTGCAATTACGGTTTTGGTTTGGATGGAATTCCGTTGGTTCTCGTTGTATGAGATCATCCCGGGCTTTATTTTTGCCTCGATCGCGATTGTAGTGGTGAGTCTGCTCGGTAAAGCCCCAAGTCAGATAACACAACAGCGTTTTTCTGAAGCAGAAGCGCATTATAGAACTAAATAAATCCACTGTAATAAAGAACTTCTGAGTAACGTAGTGAACTGCACCTTGATTAGTTAGTGTTTAACTTTTGGGGTGCAGTTTATATTGTGGGTCACGCCTCCAATAATTAGATCCCTTGGCAAAGGTAGTATTCCTGTTTGATAAAAGTCCCTATTACTTTGCCGTGCATCCCTTCCGATTTGGAATAACCCCACGTAATTCAGCCAAAAAAGCAGAACGGTTTTTATAGTGACCGTTTTGCTCAATATAGCGGTCTATCGCAGTTAACAAATTGCCGGGCATAGTCAAGTTGAACTTGATGGCCTTTGATTCGTATTTCGCGGGGTCTAATTCAATCAGCGCAATCATCCCGCCATCTTCCGCCAAGCGGGGGTCATTGATGTAATCTGATGGATCTTTGGGTGCTGGGACATACCCACCTTGCTCAGTCAACACTTCCATATGCTGACCAAAAGCACTTTCAGCATCACGAATAGCTTCTTCTAAGGTGTTGCCAGCGAAAAAACAGCCGTCAGCATCAGGAAAGTAACCGTCAAAACCCTCTTCTGTTTTAAAGATAAAGAGCGGATAAATCATAATATTAACGCGATGCTCGACTTTAACATCCTATAAAGTTGGCTTGTTGAAGCCAGTCGCGTTGACTTTGACCTTGTTTAAAATTGGCAAAAATACCCAACGTGTGAGAAAGCAGTTTTCTGGCAATTCGATTACTCACATGCCACAAATCCCGAGCCCAACACTTCTCGATAGCAAATTGTCCGGCGAGTTGACCAATCACGGTTTCAATTAAACGGCGTTTGGCGTTAATGACCCTTCTCGTTTTTCTGGGGATGGGATCATCCATATTGGCACGCACTGGGGTAATCATTTCAATACCCCTCTGCCTTCATTTCTTTTTTAAATTTAACGCCTAAATAGCCTTTATCACCAAGCAAATAGCCTTTTATCGAGCCGATCACATCCCAGGTTGCTTCACGCTCACTGACATTGGCGGGCGTCAGTGTAAACCCGGTTACCACGCCGATTTCGTCTATCATGAGATGCCCTTTGAAGCCGTAGTAAGTTTCGTTTTTGGCGGCGCAGTACCCATAATCGGCTTGTCCTTTGAAGTTGGCACTGCCTTTTGCTCTTTTGAATCCACAGACGGGCAGTGGAAATCCGTCGATAATATGTACCGGCCTGTCGAGCGAGCCCAATAACCTCGCCAGCTTTTCTTGCAGTTGTTGTTTAACAACCCAAAGATTCGAAATCTGTTTAGCGAAATTGGCGCGTGAACCTAGCCCCGGAAACCCCTCGCGTCAGTGGTCATTAAAGTACGTCCAAATGCCTTTATCTGTTGAAAAGCCTAAAAATTCACCCACCACTTCCATCGTGATGGCTTCTGAATCGCATACATTGCTGTAACTGCGTTAAATTGTCATCTACCCAACAAAACACCCAAATGATAAAATCTTGCCGTGACATAGCCTTTTGTTCCTTTATTTCTCTCAGTTTGGCGACTTAAAGTTATAAAGGACTGGCTATGTCATTTCAACGCACCATAAAAGTCGAGCATCGCGTAATATTACCTCGATAGTTTATGATGATAAGTAGCGCAGAGAAGGAGCGGTCAGACCGCTCCTTGATGATTACACCAACTTCAATCCTGAATTTTTCTGTGCCTGCCGAAGAATCCCTTTTGACGAATCTTTTCTTGGATGCGGTACGGTGATTATCCCACCTGTTCTAGCATGGATTCGCCCAATGAAATATAGCGATTCACCATCGACTCCGCCTGCTGCGTCATGGCTAGGATTTCGATAGGAAGCGGGTATTTATCCATCGCGGCAGAAAGATTACCGCCAATCAACTTATTGAAATGCTGCGGGGGCTGGTAACCAACCATTAACCCCACTAATGTGATTTCTTTAGGTTCCAGAACGGCGTGATCAGCAATCGCCGCCCCTGACTCAATAGGGTTCTCAGTGATACGCAAATTTGAGCTGTGATTTTCAATGACCACGCAGTCAAACTGAAACTCACCAATGGAGCGTGTTACCACTGAAGCTATTGTGGTGTTAAAACCGCTGAGAAAGTCCATAGCGTACCTATAGATAAAAGAAAACCCGCCTAAGCGGGTTGTTACGAGTTGATTATTTATCGCCCAATGCGCTCACTGGCAATTTTATAGGCTTTCGAGTCCTCTCTTTTGCCTACCGCTATCACCCAGATCACAATCTCTTCATCTATCACCTGATAGACAAGGCGAAATCCCGAAGAGCGAAGTTTTATTTTGAAGCAGCCCGCTAAATCGCCGTGCAGCCTTCCTGATTCGATATAAGGATTTTCCTGTAACTTTTTCAGTTTCTTTTAAACTGCTCATGGATACTGTTATCCAGTTTCTGCCATTCTTTTAAAGCGCGTTCGTCAAACTCAATGTTAAATTTCATCGAGATTTACCCGAATGCGTTTAGCGGGATTTTTAAGTCGCTCGCGAACCACTTCCAAAATATCTTCGTCTTCGTCGCGTTCTGAGACCATTACGGATACTTCTGTAAATGGTAGCTTTTCATTTTCTGCTACATAGCGTAGGAAGAGCCGCATTGCATCGGAAGGAGAAAGGTTCATTTTTTCAAGTGCCTGATAAGCGCTTCTTTTAAGTCCTTCGTCCACTCTAATCTGAATTGTGCTCATAGTATCTCCATATGTAATTACGTTTGTATTACATTGTATGTTATTTAATCTATGATGCAATCAATTTTTTAAATTTTAGCCATCCTTGGCTTTGGACTAGAATATATTCATCGGCAGGGAGAGCAGGTTTTCAATGTAAAACCCGTAGCGTTTTGCTTCCCCATCAATGATACCTTGCGGCGTCTCAGTTCCACCTGTAAAAGTTTCAGTTTTGTTGAGATGGTTAACTACACCACCAAAACTTACTTATGGAGGCGAATATGGCTAATACAGATCGCTCTATACTTTCTATTAAGAAAAATGGCGATAAAAAAATCCCGGTTAAAGTAAAAGCTCAAACAGCTTATACCGCTCGTCGTTTTGAGCGCCGGGCTAAACTCTTGGCAAAGAAAAGTCAGGAGCTGGAGTCAAAATTTCAATCTCGCTCGGTGGAAAAAATTATAGATTCAGTCGTCAAAAACGTTGATGAAAATGAATTGTACGCTCGTCTTATTGTGGGACTTAAGAAGCATGTGAGTGACAACAACAGCGGCTCTTGCTGCATGAGTGACGTAGCCCTGTATTCAACCAAAACCAAAACCCGCCGTAGATTGGAGTCGGGCGGGGTTACAGCGAGGGTTTAGTACCTTGTTTTTTCAGATAACTAATCAGCTTTAACGGGATATAGATTATCGCAAGGCTGATACTGTACGTCGCAACACAATAGGTCACTATTTCTGGCAAAAAATTAGGATTGTGCTCGCGCAGCCATAATGCGAGCGGCTCGGGGCGAAATCCGATTAACAGGCCGTATACCAGCAAAGCAAAGTTAGATTTGTTGACCCATTTTTTCCACTGACTTCTGTCCATAGATTAAATTTCATTCTCATTATTGTAGGGAATTTATTCTAATCAATTTCCTTGACTGTGGGAAGTGAGGAACCACTGCCGCCTGAGGTGGTTAAATATGCAGGCCATTCCAAATAAACAATATTAATTCTGAGGGTATAAATATGGATATCGAATTTATTAACGAATTGCGCGCTATGTTGGAACGCGACCGCCAATCAGCCATTCGTTTTCGTGATGATGATTGGTTGCGTAAACATTGCATTCAACGGGCGTTATTCAAGCGGGCTATCATTTCCGAACTTACGGCTCGTTATGGTTGTTAACTAACTCCAGCTCATTTCCGAGTGGGCTGTGGTGAGTAGAACTGATATATTCATGGATTCGACAATGGGATTCATGAGGGAATTATGGATTTACACCCAATAGCATTTTATACAATGATATATATGGGGATATCATACCACCTTGGATTTATTTTTATTCCGGCGGGATTACTTTTTGGCTTTCTGGCACTTAAAGTAATTAAAAAAACACTAGTGAAAATATTATTTTCAATAATATCGGCAGGATTGTTAATTCCACCAACATTAACAGCATTAATGTTTTTAATCCTTAATATAATGGGATTCAATTATTAAGTCACCAGCCTCGCCAATGCGGGGCTTTTTATTACCTGAATATAGGAAAACAATAATGGCAGAATTTACACTAACAATAAAATTAAAATCAGGTGAAAATAACAAAGTAAATATAAATACCAAAGGTGTTTTGCAAGACTCACCATCTCTATATTTTGCTGTATTTGCTAAATCATTAGCAGACCAAATCAGAAGCAGTTTGCAAGGAAAGGCTGAAATTGCCTCAGAAATAGCTCAATTAAACCAGCGAATTCTCAATTACGATTGTGATGACGATGAATAACAGGAGGATTTATGGAGTGGATTAAATGTTCTGATAGGTTGCCAGATGAATACAAAGATGTAATTTCGATCAATAATGGTGTTGACACTAGATTTATGTCAGAAATTGATATTGGATATTTTGATTCAGATATAGATGAATGGTATTCAATTACTCATGGAAGAAACTTTGATATGCGACATATAACCCATTGGATGCCGTTACCAAGTTTACCGGAGAGTTCATGAAAAATGATTGGAAATCTCTTGTAGGTATGGAGAAATCGTTTGAAGTGAATTCAGAAGGCATTATAAGGAGTAAAGACAGAAAGATAGTCCGAAGTAATGGAACTATTCAAAACTTCAAAGGTAAAATACTTAGTAGATTTAAAAATAGCTCAGGATATCCATGTGTTAGAGTAAGTGATTTGAATAGCGGAAAAAGGTTTATTCTAAGATGTCACAGAGCTGTAGCAGAAGCATTTATTCCGAACCCTAAAAATAAGCCAGAAGTTAATCATATAGATGGTAATAAAGAAAACTCAGATATAAATAATCTTGAATGGGTTACATCTCAAGAAAACAGAAAGCACGCATGGAATTTAGGATTAAGAAATAGGTCTCATTTACCAGTTATGCAAGGAGAAAAAATGGAAGATCAAAATTAACTGAAATAGATGCTATTGAAATGAGAGATAAAAGAAATTTAGGTGAAAGTTATCAATCTATAGCAAACAAATATAGAATAAACAAAAGAACATGCATGGATGAAATTAAAGGAAGATCGTGGAAGCACATCCATTACAAACTACCAGAACCACCGAAAGGAGAATAATATGGCACATATTAAATTCACCGATACATTCAACTCGAAACAGGGAATTAAATTTCAATTATCTACGGATGGTGGCATTTATGCATCGAGTGAAATCCATCCAATCAGGAGAATTGCATCCGCTAATTCAACTGAAATACATTGGCGCCATTCGTGTTGCCGTATTTTGAAATTCGGTGATTTATACGAAATGGAAACTGAACTGAGTAAATACCAGCGCCGGAAATATTTACTCAGAAAACGCATGTGGGATATTTATAACGCCATCCTCAGTGGTGATATTAAAACCGCCACGGAAATTTGCGAATATATCCAGTCGAAAACTAAATAATTCCCAATAAAAAATCACTAATCGTTTTTACTAGCGAGGGATTTTTACGTGCGCAATAACACCCACGACACTATGGCAGTCGTGCCAACACAACCACAGGCAATCAGGAACCGGCGCGCATGGAAGCGCCTAATTGCACTATTCATCATCTCATTATTCGTATTTATTCCGGTTTAACGGAGGTATCCATGTATCCAGCCACTATTAGTTACAGTTATGTAGAAATTAAAAACACGGTCAGGCATGGACGCAATTACATCACATATCCCGTCAGAATTTACATTATGGATGAGCAGGCTAAATCAGCAGGACGTGCAGCCTATCAGAGAAATCTAGCAACCTAACGAACCGATGAGTTTTACAGAACGTAATGGTGGTATTGCAAGGCGGCGGGTGATATTCCCGTTTAACATTCCGGTTAAAGAATCAGAGAAAGATCCACAGTTGCCAGAGAAAATCAGCCGGGAGCTGCCTGTCATTATCCGCCATCTATTAACGGAATTTGCCGACCAGAACAAAGCTAAAAAGCGGCTACAGGCGCAACGCGATTCTAACGAAGCACTATTAGTGAAAAGTAACTCCGATCCTCTGTATAATTTCTGTGCTTATTTGGTGTCAGTCAATGATGCAACAGGGATGAAGATGGGCAATAAGAACATCAGCCCACGCGCACCGAGGCTATATCTGTATCATGCTTACCTTTCTTTTATGGAAGCGCACGGCTTTGAACGCCCGCTCACACTAACCAAGTTCGGCGAATCGCTGCCTAAAATTATGCTGGAGTACAAAAAGGAGTATCGAAAAGTGCGAACCAAGAAAGGTTACTCTTATAACGTTGAGTTGTCGGAAGAAGCCGAAGAGTGGTTGCCGTCCGTGCCTGAATGCCGGGATTTTAAATCCCCTTTATAAACTTTTTAGGTTTAAGTCTGCATTCCATACACCATTTTAAATATCTATCTGTATTTAAAGGAAAATAATAGATGTATAGTTATTTCTTAGCTATACATCAACTATACATTCTCTTCATTAGGATAAAAAAGGGGTGAACAGAGGATACAGTTAATGAATATCATATTAATTGCCGCAAGCCCAGATGTAGCAAGGCTTTCAGGGAATTGTGCAGAGGGTGCATAACTGAGAGGGGAAAAAAGATTTATAGGGGGGGTATCTCTGGCAGGTAAATAAAAGCCAGATAAATCAAAAGACGTAAAATAAGGTATCAGGCTGATTTGGTGCTACCAGAAATTTAAGCAATGTAATCTTCTGATTTACTTTAAAAACAGAGATTAATCACAAATTCATTGCTGCCTTTTCACTCAAGCTAGAATAGATAAATATTCCTGTTGTATTCTGCTTCATTTATTCGGTATTTTTCGGAAGTCAGATCACAGGAGACAAGATGTCGCATATTATTTACTTGTCACTCAAAGGCAAGAAACAGGGGTTAATTTCAGCCGGGTGCTCAACGCCTGAATCCATTGGAAACCGTTATCAGGCAGGTCGGGAAGACGAAATACAGATATTGAGTATCAGCCATTCAGTGAGCCGCGACCAGAACGCGCATCATCACCCCGTTAGCTTTACCAAGCCTATTGATAAATCCTCGCCGCTCTTAGCAATGGCAATTGACGGTAATGAATTGTTAGAGGCCGTTTTTTTGTGTTACCGAACCAGTCAATTGGGGCAATTAGAAGCTTTTTATGAAATCAAACTGACAGGGGCAACCATTGTTGATTTTACCTGTCATTATCCTCATTCGATAGACAGTAATGACCAGATACCGTATGAAACAGTGCAGATTGATTATAAGTCTATTTCATGCCGGCATCTTACCGCGGGCACATCGGGTTATAGCATTACGCAATTATCCGGGCGTGAAGAAGGCAGGCCACTATTGTCTGGGTTCTCGAATGTTAAGCCACTTAAGAAGCCACTGGTTGAAGAGACTCCGGTAAAACCCGCTAAACATCATGCTCGTTATCGTTGTGTGGATGATGACGGCAATCTTTTAACCGAACGCAAGTATCGGGTTTGCCTACCGGATGGTCAGATAAAAGAAGGGAAGACCGATAAACAAGGTTTTACTCAATGGCATCTCACTGATGACAAAAAGAACCTGAGTTTTCATATTCTAAAGGATTAATACCATGCCGACTTATACCGTTTACACAAAAATAGAATCGAATGTACCTGCTGAAAACTTGCTGTATGATTTAATCATTTATCGTAAGGACGCAAAAGGAAACCATCATATATTGCTTGATATTTTTCAGGCACAATTACAGAGTAATTATGAAACTCAACACCATGTTACTCAGGAAACAAACGATGATCTTTCCGTGACGTATATTATGCAAATCATGCTTTATCGCAAACATGGTTCAAATACGATTCAGGCATTGCAAGCCCCTTTTAAAAAGATGTATACACTGGGTGAGTTTGTAGCAGGTAAAGCCTGTTCGGATACAAAACGAGAAAATGCCTGTTATTTTGAAAGTACAATTGAAGCAAAACCTGTCAGAGATGGGGATAATACCCTTGAATTAAAACTGACTATTCCCGAAAGGCCTTTTATTGCTAAAGAATATCCAATTGGTCACAAAGATGATCCATTTGAGAAAAGTAAAATTGAATCACAAATTCAGGATAGGCTATCTAAAAAAAATTATCCAACTCAGGGTGATGCAAGTTTATGTGGTCCTGCTGCATTTTTTTATTGTTTACAAATGGACAGACCGGATATTTATGAACAAGCCGCTCATGAGTTATGGAAATATGGCAAAACTAAAATAGGCCAATTAGAAATTAAGCCGGGTGATGGTTGTCTTCACCCTAAAGGTTCTTTTTATGACCAATATGGTTCAAGAATATCAGGATTAGATTGGATAACACTGGCGAGCTTAAGAGACTCAGAAAATATGATTTTCAGCTATGATGAAGTTGATGATCAGGCTGCTGGTGTGACTATGTGGGGGAAATTGACTGAGTGGTTTGAAAAAGCGGGCTATGAAAAAATATTTAGTAATATTAGTTTGATGCATAGTAATAAAGAAGACATTGAAACACTGAATGGTTATATTGATCAAGGTTATCATGTGGTTTCCTTAATTTCTGCTGGTATGTTAGAAAATATGGAAGAAACATCAGGAAAAAACCACTGGATTTCTTGGAGAAGTAAAGCAGAAAAAGATGCGAATGGGTGTGTAGATATCATATTATTTTCATGGGGAAAAGTTAAACCTTGGGTGAAAATTAACTCATCGTATGATTACTTTATTGAACACACTTTTGGAGGATTGGTTTTTAAGCCACTTAAATAAAAATGAAAAAAATAATATTTTTAATTTTTATTATATTGACTGCATCATGTAGCTCAGTTTCGGTATCTATCTATCCCGAAGGGAACTACTTGCCTGATGCCACTGTAGGTAAAAATTACCATGCTTCTATACATATAAAAGGAGGCAGTGCATATGTTATAGAAGGAACACCAGTCACCATAGAACCGGCTAATTCAGGAATAACATGGAGTCCTCTTAAAAGAAAATTTTTACTTGATGGTAAAGAAGAAATATCAGAAAACTTTAATCACCTAATAATAAGTGGAAAACCATCGAAAGTAGGCGATATACACATAACAGTAGTAAGCAGGGTTAATGGAACAATGTTTGCAAGTGGAGGGGGAGTCCACAAAACTTATACTATAAAAGTAAAAGATAAATAACATAATCAGAATGGCGATTTAATTCGCCATTCATTATGACTTCAACTTAAAAAGCATAAAAAACAGAGTAATTTTTTAAAAAATTACGAACATTAAATAATAAAATAGGAGTGATGGTGAATAACATTAACAATAAAAAACAACGATATGGTTTTTTTTGTTACGTTATTTTTATATGGTATTTCTTTAATAAGTATGTATTTCGGGAATATATGGGTGGCATTTGGCATAATATATTTAGGTAGCTTTATAAGCCTGATGCCAGAATGGAATAGCATAAAATACATACTCAGTAAATATTTCAAAAAATTTCATCAATTAATTATATTATCTACATCCTATATTATCAGTATTAAGTGGTTGAATTATGAACTTGAAGTTGAAAAGGATTACCTAACATATTCGCCTTGGATAATAAGTATAATTTTTCAGTTTTTTTTATTGCTTGCTTTTATTGTTGTGTGGGTCATTTTCTCCCCGCTAATTAATTGGTTAATTGGATTTTTCTCTAACTTTCTTCCTTTTCATTGGATTGAAAATATCAATAATAATTCTTTCGTAAAATTATCTAATAAGTCAATGTGTATTCTTGTGATCATATTGCCTTTAACTATCCCAGTTGCTTATATAAGCGATCCATTACTTAATATAGCTCTTAGAATAGACGCTTATGCTACATCTGATTGTGGAGGAACAAAGACAAATACAGCCTATTTAAGGAAAAATAATAAAGCGTGCTATAAGTTTTATCCATACTTTAGTTTTGTAAATCCCAGCGTTATACCAAGTGAAAAAGGTAAATAATTGTAAATTATTTGTTCTCATATTTTTGCTTGTTTAGCTCTCATCTTACGAGAGCTTTTTTATTTCTTGTCATGTTGTTAAATATATTTTCCTGAAAAGAACTGATATTAAAAACACCATGAAAAAACTACTCGAATTACGCCAACAAAAAGCCGATTTAACCCATCAAATGCGTTCGCTGCTCACCAAAGTCGAAAACGAAAAACGTTCACTGAATGCCGATGAAGCCAAACAGTTCGATGAACTGCGTAATCAGTCTGACGCGCTCAATACCGAAATTGCTCGTTATGAGGCGTTATCTGATGAGGAACGCAATCAGGCCAAGAACCAACCGACCAGTGACAAACTCAGCAATGACGAACTACGCAATTACATTCTGACTGGCGAAACTCGTTCCTTGTCTACAGGTGTTCCGGCAGACGGTGGCTATACCGTTATCCCTGAGCTGAACAAGCAGATCATGCAGCAACTGGCTGATGGGTCGGTCATGCGCCAAATCTGTACCATCAAGACCACACGCAGCAACGAATATAAACAGCTTGTTTCGGTTGGTGGGCAGCGGTAGCCTACGGGGAAGAAGGCAAGGCACGTGGTGAGACTGCCACGCCGAAGATGTAGTGGTCAGGGAACTGGCCGAACTGACCGCCGCCCATACCCATCACAACACAGGCACACCGGAGAACGCCAGCGCCATCAGGAACACGGCCTATAAATCCGATGGACTGAAACAGAAGTATTCGCCTGTGATTGGCTAGCTAAATCGACCTCGCCCCGGCGGGGTTTATTTTTATCTGCTTCTTTTTGAGTAAACAAAAATGTTGACTAGGTAAGCATAATTGTTTACTATAATCGCATGTTCAACAGAATGGAGGAGCAGTGAAGCAAAGCGAGTTTAGACGGTGGCTGGAAGCTCAGGGCGTTGAAGTTTCAAACGGGACAAACCATCTGAAACTGAGATACAAGGGGAAATGCACGATTATGCCAAGACACCCCGCCCATGAGATAAAAGAACCACTGAGGAAAGCAATCATCAAGCAGTTAGGATTGTAATAAAAACCCGTCTCACCAGAGGCGGGTTCTCGCACAGCTTCACTATCAAACACTATGCGATATCCCGTAAGACTCGAACCTGTAGAAGAGGGCGGTTATTTCGTCTCGTTCCCGGATATCCCCGAAGCCTTAACCCAAGGGGAAACACGGGAAGAAGCACTGGAGATGGCGCTGGATGCGTTAATAACGTCTTTCGAATTCTACTTCGAGGATAGTAAAAAAATCCCATCACCCAGCCCTGTAAAGCAGGGTGATGATTATGTCGATGTGCCGTTAAGCGTGGCCTCAAAGGTGTTAATGCTCAATGCGTTTGTTGATTCCCGTTTAACGCAAACAGAGCTGGCAAGCCGTATGGGCGTGAAGAAACAGGAAGTCACCCGCCTGTTTGACCTGCACCACTCGACTAAGATTGATACGGTCGCTAAGGCGGCGACGGCTATCGGGCATCAATTAACGGTGTCCATCCTATAAAGAGGATCACCCTTCAAAGGCTGCGTAAACCGTGGCCTTTTTTACGTCCTCATTAAACGCACCCAGATGCGCTATAAGCTATTCACATATCAACTCACTGCCCTGATGTGGTTCATTTGGATCACGTCACAGCATTGCGCACAAGCCATGTAATCCCCATGAAATAAACGGAAACCTGACGTAAAACGGACTACACCGCACCCGTCTGCACGTTTTGGATCAAAAAGTTTTTTCAGTTTGAAAATCCTACAAACGGTATCGCCAGACCGCGCCAGCACTGGCGGCGTGGGGAAAATCCCAAACTGAAAGAAGTGAAAAGATTTTCAGGCAATTGCAGTTTTTGGATCGCGGAATGGATCGCGAGGAAAAATCAATGTAATGATATTAAAGGAAAAATTCTATTTTACGTGGGGTAAGTGGATCACAAAACAAAGCCGCATATCATCATGAAAATCAGATGGAATGCGGCTTTGCAAGATATGCGGAACTGAAATTATTTTCTTTTCTTACATCAGGGTAAGGAAGAAAATTAAAGTACGCTTAATTCACTAATTAGCGCAGGATTACGCTCCAGCATCTTAAGCAGCTTAAGTGATGAGCCAGAAGGAATACGTCGGTGTTGCTCCCAGCTTTGAATTAGGGAAGCAGAAACGCCAACAGCTTCGGCAAACTCACTTTGCTTTAACCCGAAGGTTTCGCGTAGGCCTTTTACATCAGGCAGACGATGGCGATGAATATTTTCAGCAGGAACGGAAAGCTCTCCTTTTTCAATCGCTACCATCTGATTCATGCTTTCAACCAGATCTTCAAAAAGTTTTTTGTCCATAGTTTCTCCGCTGTATGAACATGGCCGCGTATCTACGCGGCGTTGATTATTGCAATTTGTTACTGATAGCCTTAAGTACTTCTTTCTCTTTCGGGGTTAAATCATCTTTTTTATTCTTAGGGTAAATCAAAAGAAGATAGAGCCTTCCAGTTTTCGTGATGGTGTAGTAGATGATCCTTACTCCGCCACTTTTTCCCATTCCTTCTCGCTGCCAGCGAATCTTCTTACATCCTCCAGTAGCGCTAATGGTACTACCTTGTTCATGATTCTTTAGTAAGTGCTCCTGTAATTTTCTGAATTCATCATCGGTTAATAAATCAGCTCGTTCTCTACTAAACACAGGGGTTTCGATAAAAAGTAGGTATTCCATAAAACACATCCTTGCTCATCTATGAAAAATAGTTTATTAGTACCATGTACGAGTGTCAACATAAAAGTCGTACATGGTACGAAAATTTAAGAAGCATGGGAAAATATAGCCTAAAAATCCCTGTCGCCACTTTGTCGCCATTGGCTATAAAATGCAAAAAAGCCACTTGTTAAAAAGTGGCTTAATATACTGATTCTATTGATAAAATATGGTGGGTCGTGGGAGGCTCGAACTCCCGACCAATTGATTAAGAATCAATTGCTCTACCAACTGAGCTAACGACCCAACGCGATAAATTATTCTCCAATGTTAACAAGACGTCAATGGACTATATCCATTTTTTTATTATGTGAATAAAATATATACAATGTTCTATCTGCTGATAGATTGAATTGTAAGCGTCTTGTTTTTCATGTGAAATCCTTCTGTTAATACCGCGGTTGTCTATGTCACAATGTTCCCTTAAACACAGCTTGAGGGTATTAAGGCCATGCTGTGAGAATAAATTGGATACAACTATGGAAGAAAAAATACAACCCATTCACACTCCTGAAACTGAAGGTTCGCATTTACAGCGAAGTCTCACTAACCGACATATACAGTTAATCGCAATTGGTGGTGCCATCGGTACTGGCTTGTTTATGGGATCAGGCAAGACCATCTCCCTTGCAGGGCCGTCGATCATTTTTGTTTATATGATCATCGGATTTATGCTGTTTTTCGTTATGCGCGCAATGGGAGAGTTATTGCTTTCCAATCTGCACTATAAGTCGTTCAGTGATTTCGCGGCGGATTTATTAGGGCCGTGGGCCGGTTTTTTTGTAGGCTGGACTTACTGGTTCTGTTGGGTCATTACTGGCATCGCGGACATTGTTGCTATTACTGCTTATGTCGGATATTGGACGCCGGGTTTTCCCGAATGGGGAACTTCGCTCCTGTGCGTTTTGGTATTGCTGACTCTAAATCTCGCAACAGTAAAATTGTTTGGGGAACTCGAATTTTGGTTTGCCATGATCAAAATTATCGCGATTGTTGCCCTAATTGTCACGGGAGGCATCTTAATTGGCATGCATTTCCAATCTCCGGCTGGGCATGTCGCTGCACTTTCTAATGTCTGGAATGATGGCGGCATGTTCCCGATGGGGCTGAGCGGCTTTTTTGCCGGGTTCCAGATAGCGATATTTGCTTTTGTCGGTATTGAGTTGGTGGGAACCGCTGCGGCAGAAACTAAAAATCCGATGAAATCTTTGCCAAAAGCGATTAATGCCATTCCAATTCGTATCATTACGTTTTATGTTTTGGCGCTGATTGTGATTATGTCGGTCACTCCGTGGCGAGCAATCATTGCGGATAAAAGTCCTTTTGTAGAATTATTTGTTCTGATTGGATTACCTGCTGCCGCCAGCATTGTAAACTTTGTGGTACTGACTTCTGCTGCATCTTCGGCAAATAGTGGTGTTTTCTCTACCAGCCGGATGTTGTTTGGCCTAGCTAAAGAAGGGAATGCACCAAAGCAGTTTAGTCAGCTTTCCCGCCGTTCGGTTCCGGCATCGGGGTTAATTTTTACTTGTTTGTGCCTCTCTTTTGGCGTCATTCTAATCTACTTTATTCCTGATGTGATGCGGGTTTTTACTTTGGTAACAACTGTTTCCGCTATTTTGTTTATGTTTATTTGGAGCATGATTTTGTGTTCCTATCTGGCTTATAGAAAACGTCGTCCAGCTTTGCATCAGGCTTCGGTGTACAAAATGCCGTTTGGTATTGTGATGTCCTGGGTATGTTTAGCTTTCTTTGCTTTTGTTTTGATATTGCTTTCCTTGCAACCGGATACTCGTCAGGCTTTGATAGCAACACCTGTTTGGTTCATTATTTTGGTGATTGGATTTCAGATTGTGAAAAAACGTAAAGCTCGCCTTACTTGTTGAGTAATAAAAATCCTATAAATTAAATATCAGTGGCCCAAAAATTGGGCCATTTTTTTTATTATGCGGTCATGAGTGTGCCTTGATGGAATCTAAGTTGCCATGTGTTACCCGAAGATAATTGCCAAATTGATGAACGAAGTGCTTGATTGAATGGATTGCCAGCTTGATCCATTTCATAAGATTGGTAAGTGAGTAAAACAATATTTTCATCCAAACAGTTTATAGAGAAGTGATGTGAAAAAATTGGGGAAGTAGTTTTTATTTCTGCTGTTAATTCATTGAACACAATTTTTTTAGTATAAACATGACCTGATTTACTGATTTCCAGAAAATCATCGTGTAATACAGTATTAAGCCAATCGGAATTATTTCTTTTTTCGCCATGAAGGCTGACTTCAAGTTGTTTGACAAGCTTAAAAATAGCTAATTTTTCCTGAACCATATGCACTCCAAAAAGAATTAACTAATATTAAATAACATTTTGAACAGGTGAAATTATTATTAAATAAATTTTAAAATACTATTTACATTTATTTTTTTATCAGGTACTTATAAAGGAAGTCAAGTTGAAAAAGAGGTATATATGGAAATTATAGTCAGGGCAACTGAGCCTGAAGATGCTGAGCATTATCAACGAATTTATAGCCACCCTGAAGTTTATTCTAATACTTTGCAACGCCCATGCCCTTCACGTGAAATGTGGAAAGAGCGTCTAAAAGCAATTAAAGATCAAGGGGATATTGAGTTTGTTGCTGAGGTAAATGGCAAGGTTGTGGGGACAATAGGGTTATTTACCCATGCCAATCCAAGGCGAAGGCATGCGGTAGGCATAGGTATTGGTGTTGATGCAGCTTATGCAGGGAAAGGTATCGGTTCAAAACTAATGGCGTTCGCGATTGATTATGCGTTCAACTGGTTGGGCTGTATCAGAATTGAATTGGAAGTATTTGTTGATAATGAAAAAGCAATAGCCTTGTACAAAAAATTTGGGTTTGAAGTGGAAGGTATTCGGCGTATGCAGTCATTAAGAAATGGTCAATATTGTGATATTATGGGAATGGCTTTAATTAACGGCAGATTTGTGTGATATTTTATTGAAAATGATAAACCCGATAGAGAAAATTTTTGTTCTGATCATCTTTTCATCTATTGGGTGTAAGGAGTTTTAGTTTATTAACATGAAAATAATCCGTTTATAATAAGATAAGAAAATTTAATTCTTAATAAATTAAATAATCGTATTAAAATAATATCAGTGAGTTCCCAATATTTTATTAATTATTATAAGAGGTATATATGGAAATAATAATTAGGGCAACTGAGCCTGAAGATGCTGAACATTATCAACGAATTTATAGTAATCCGGATGTTTACCCCAATACTTTGCAACGTCCATGCCCTTCACATGATATGTGGAGAGAACGTTTAAAGTTAAATAAGATACGAGGAGATATTGACTTTGTCGCAGAAATAGACGGTAACGTTGTGGGAACATTAGGGTTATTTACCCATGCCAATCCAAGGCGCAGGCATGCGGTAGGCATTGGTATTGGAGTTGATGCGGTCTATTCAGGCAGAGGTGTTGGTTCAAAGATGATGGCATTTGCTATTGATTACGCATTTAACTGGTTAGGTTGTATCAGAATTGAGTTGGGAGTTTTTGCCGATAATGAAAAGGCAATCTCATTATATAAAAAATTTGGATTTGAAAAGGAAGGTATACGGCGTATGGAATCACTCAGGAATGGTCAATACTGCGATCTTATGGAGATGGCTTTGCTAAAAAAACGGTGTGTGTAATGCTTGTAGTATTTGTGATAAAAAAATTAGATAAGGGAAGCATTGAATTTGATTGCTTCCTTGTTATTTCAGTCATTTTAAAGGCGCTGTTTGGTTGATCTTCAGTAACCATTCACCAGCCCTGTATTGACTAGCAGGGAAGCAGATTAAAGACATCCGGATAGGGCTGTTTTCGGGTCACCGCTGTCGCGATTTCACTGAGTACATCCAGTGCCGATAATCCCCGTTGTTTGCAGGTTTCCACCACCGACAGCAGTCGGGAGCGGTACTGTTCACCTCGATAGGAATTTGTCCCAAAGCAGATTTTTCGCATGATCACACTGCCACGCAGGCACCGCTCCGCCTCGTTGTTGGTCAACGGGATGTTTTTATGATGGAGAAAAACCCATAATCCCGCTTCATGCTTAAGAATATAAGCACACCTGCCGGCATAACGGGAGGCCGGAACCTGTTCTCCCTTTCTCAGCCAGCTCATCAGGCTTTTCCTGAGTCTGGACAGGCGATTGCGCCAGTGTGCTTCGTCAATGTTCTGATTTTCATAGCGGTGTTGGGTGCGGAACACACTGTGGCAGAGCAAAACCAGCCGTTGACCGATAAACGCGGTCAGCCAGTGATAGCTGGCGCACTGGTCAGTCACGACAACCGATGGGGTTGTCTCGCCCAGCAGCGATTTGGCCGTCTCCGCATTACGGTAAGCGCGAATTTTCTGGTAAACCGCCTTGCCGCCGCTGAGCAACCAGACCCAGCGGGTGGCCGCTTCCCCGTTGCGTTGATGGGGCGTTTCGTCAATATGGATAACCGCAGATTGCCTGACATAATGCCCTAACGCCTGATGCAGGGGCGTCAACATTGAGCTGATCCGTCCCTGCGCTTCAGAGATAAGGCCCGTGGAGAAGTGGATGCCATAAGTTTCCCGGATCAGGCGCTGTATCTTACTGATGCTCAGGTGATATTGTCCCGACAGGACAGCCATCTGGCTCATCAAACGGGGCCCCAGTTGCCCGGCAGGGGCATCGTCGGGTAACGCGGCCCGGACGGTGTGATGACAATGCTGACAGCGGCCATGAAACAGTTGATATTCCGTAATGTCCAGAGTGACTTTGGGCAGTTCAAACACCTGATGACGATAGGTCGGTGTCTCATTCGGTTCGACATGTCCACCACAAAGGGCACAACTGTCATCGGGCAGACAGCGAACGACCGTATCGGTTTCTTTCAATGCACTCAGTGGTCTGCGGTGCCCTGTGTGGCCAGGCTGAGCGCCAGCCTGATTTCGGCGACCAGGGCTTTTAACTTTTGCCGTTCAGCCCGTGTCTGAGGCGTATCACTGGACGGGGAACGCGAGGAATTACGCGAACTCAGTGCCAGCCGGTCTTCGTATTCTCGAAGTTTGGCCCAGAGCTCCCGGATAAGGGCATTGGCTTCGCTGATGTTGCTCACTTCGGGTGGCTCAGCGGTAAAGTGCTTCTTCTTTTTCATGGGTGAAAAAGTTACCTGACTGGCAGGATCAAGCAACAGGGAAATGCGGATCAAGCGATAAACATCACATTTTTGTGTCAATGGGGGACTGGTGAAGGGTTACGATCTTCAGGCTGGAAAAACCCGCCTGAACGTTAGGTTATAACGAACATTATCTTGCAGTGGCCAAGGAGTAACTCCATCTTTCAGTGGTAGTATTCCGTGATAACGAAGCCGAGAATTTCCTCCCCATACGATAATATCGCCATGAGTTAGCAGAACACGTTGGCATGGGCATTCACGTTGCAACCCACCAAATAGAAAGGTAGCCGGCAATCCTAAAGATACAGATACAACGGGTTGGGAAAGGTCTATTTCGTTTTTATCTTGGTGTAAACTTAAGCGCGAACCAGGATGGTAGCGGTTGATTAGGCAGGCTTCTGGGATGAAATCAATAAATCCTGCTTGACTGGCAGCTTGTTGAGCGAGTTGCTGGAACATTTCCGGCATCTTTGGCCATTTTTGGCCGGAAAGGGGATCATTTTTTGTATAGCGATAGCCTTGTTTATCACTTATCCAACCAAGCTGACCACAGTTGGTCATACTGACTGACATCATGTGTCCACTTCGTGTCATGAAGTGGCGAAAAGGTGCATTTTCAGCAATATCCATGATGTTCTGCAATAATATTGGCGCCTTGCCATAAGCAAACCCTCGTAGAACAACTGCATCTTCTGCCAGTGGTTCTTGCCATTGGCGAATAATATTGCCATCGTCTGCGAATAAATCTTTTATCATTATTGTCACCGTGCATTGTGAAACATAATACCTAAAGTGTGGCGGTGTCCGTGGTGTATTTTACTAACGCCGTGACGCATAAGGAACCAATTGAGCATATAAAAATAAAGTAGTACGTAATTCAGCAATTACATTAGGCAACGGGTAACTAAAATATTCATATTCTCCTTTGCCAAAATTGTGTCGGGCCATATGAATATGGGTACGGAATAATTCATTTCTCGGATATAGAGCTACCAGAGAATCGCATTCATTGGCTGTTAGAATTTGGCTCAGATGAACATAACCGAAAGTATTTAACTGTTTGATAGTGTCTTCCCAGTTTATATTCATCAGCCGATGGGATAAATCAAGTTGATGTACGATATCAACTGTTACATTCATCGTGTTTTTTCCTCTCGATTTAATAACTCACGTTTACGCTCAATTCCCCAACGATACCCAGATAAGGCACCATTATTTCTGACCACGCGATGGCATGGGATAGCAACTGCCAACATATTGGCTGCACAGGCACTGGCAACGGCACGTACAGCTTTGGGAGAACCGATGAGTTTGGCAATGTCGGTATAACTGACGGTTGTACCCACCGGAATTTCTCGCAATGCTAACCAGACTCGTTGCTGAAATACTGTGCCACAAATATCCAGTGGTAATTTCAATTCTGTTTCTGGGGTTTCGACGAAGCCGACAACTTGTGCAATGAGTTGCTCAAACTGGGGATCTCCACCGATAAATTCCGCCTGAGGGAATTTATCCTGTAGATCCTGAAGGAGTTTGTTTGGATCATCTCCCAGTAAAATGGCACAAATACCTTTTTGACTTTGCGCGACCAAGATGTGGCCTAATGTACAAATCCCTAACGCAAAGTGAATTTGCATCCCTTTCCCGCCAGCACGCCAGACTGTGGGTGTCATACCCAATAAATTGGATGAGATTTCATAAAACCGGCTGCTGGAATTAAATCCGGCATCGAGAATAGCTTCGGTGACACTGTTATTTTGTTGTAAATTATCCCGTAAACGCTGACTACGATGGGCATTTGCGTAGGATTTTGGCGTTAATCCTGTTTTCGCTTTGAATAATCTATGAAAATGAAATGTGCTCATTCCCACATGACTAGCGAGATGTTCCAGTGGGATATTTTCTTCATTTTGTTCAATATAGCGACATGCTTTTGCAATCTTAGCGAGATAATTGGCTTCCAATTCAGGCTGATTACCACGTTGGCGTTTACTTGGTCGGTAACCTTGCTGTTGTGCTTCATTTTCGTTGTCGAAAAATATCACATTTTCCCGTTTTGGGAGGCGTGCGGTACTGGATGGTAAACAATATATTCCCGTAGTACGTACGGCATATACGAAATGTCTATCAGCATCCTTATTGCGCTCAATGATGGCCTGCCAACGTTTCTCATCAGTTTTCCATAAATTTTTTTTACTCATATAGATCACCTGTGAGGATTTATTTATCAATTCTGAGATACTGACATATTGATAGAAGATCGTTAAAAAGACACTCCGTCTTTTGCTTTTTCAATTTTTAAAGAAGTTAAACGCGATGCTCGACTTTTATGATGAGTTGAAATGACATAGCCGCTCCTTTATAACTTTAAGTCGTCAAAAATAGAGAAATAAAGGAACAAAAGGCTATGTCACAGCAA
>NZ_JBBMXH010000041.1:0-34862 GCF_037996725.1 Xenorhabdus entomophaga | reverse complement strand
AATTGAAACCGTGATTGGTCAATTCGCCGGGCAATTTTCTCTCGAGAAGTGCTGGGCACGGGATTTGTGGCATTTGAGTAATCGAATAGCCAGAAAACTGCTTTCTCATACATTGGGCATTTTTGCCAATTTTAAACAAGGTAAAAGTCAACGCGACTGGCTTCAACAAGCCAACGTCATAGGATGTTAAAGTCGAGCATCGCGTTAATTTTACATTATTCTTGTTGTTCTAACTTGAAACCCTCCGGATCTATCCCCATCTGATTACCATCGTCCGATTTTACATATCTGAACTGGATTTAGATTGAGGTAATAAATGAACATGAAAGATCAGGAAACCCGTGGATTTCAGTCTGAAGTCAAACAACTGTTGCAGTTGATGATCCATTCTCTCTATTCCAACAAAGAAATTTTTCTCCGTGAATTGATTTCAAACGCATCTGATGCGGCAGACAAATTACGTTTCCGTACATTATCCACGCCTGAACTGTATGAAAACGATGGCGAATTGCGTGTGCGTCTGGCTGTTGATAAAGAGCAAAAAACCATCACCATCAGTGATAATGGTATCGGCATGTCCCGCGATGAAGTGATTGATAATCTGGGAACAATTGCAAAATCCGGTACTAAAGCATTTCTTGAATCCATCGGTTCTGATCAGGCAAAAGACAGCCAATTGATTGGTCAATTTGGTGTAGGTTTCTACTCTGCGTTCATCGTTGCGGATAAAGTAACTGTACGTACCCGTGCAGCGGGTGCGGCGGCTGAACAAGGTGTGTTCTGGGAATCAACGGGTGAAGGTGATTACACCGTTGCAGATGTTGAAAAAGCAGGACGTGGCACAGAAATCACCCTGCATTTGCGTGACGGGGAAAGTGAATTCCTTGATGACTGGCGTCTTCGTTCTATCATCGGTAAATATTCTGATCATATTGCCTTACCGGTTGAAATCGAAACACAAACTAAAAATGAAGAAGATGATTCGGTCACTGTTACATGGGAAAAAATCAACAAAGCCCAAGCCTTGTGGACCCGTGGTAAAGCAGAAATCAGTGATGAGGAATACCAGGAGTTTTATAAACACATTTCCCATGATTTTACCGATTCTCTGATCTGGAGTCATAACCGCGTTGAAGGTAAGCAGGAATATACCAGCCTGTTATATATTCCTTCCCAGGCACCGTGGGATATGTGGAACCGTGAGCATAAACATGGTTTGAAACTGTATGTACAGCGTGTATTCATCATGGATGAAGCTGATCAGTTCATGCCAAACTACCTGCGTTTTGTTCGTGGCCTGATTGATTCCAACGATCTACCGTTGAATGTTTCTCGTGAAATACTGCAAGACAGCACAATCACTCGCAACTTACGCAGTGCGTTGACCAAACGTGTATTGCAGATGCTGGATAAACTGGCAAAAGACGATGCAGAAAAATACCAGACTTTCTGGCAACAATTCGGCTTAGTGCTGAAAGAAGGGCCTGCCGAAGATGGATCAAATAAAGAAGCCATTGCCAAATTACTGCGTTTCGCGACGACTCACAATGATGACTCGGCACAAACCGTTTCTCTGGAAGAGTACATCGGTCGCATGGCAGAAGGGCAGGAGAAGATTTATTACATTACTGCGGATAGCTACGCTGCGGCGAAGAATAGCCCACATCTGGAGTTGTTCCGTAAGAAAGGTATTGAGGTTCTGCTGCTGTCTGACCGTATCGATGAATGGATGATGAGTTATCTGACTGAATTCGACAGTAAATCATTCCAATCTGTTAGCAAGGCTGATGAATCCCTTGACAAACTGGCGGATGAAAACAAGGCTGAGAAGGAAGAAGCAGATAAGAAATTGGAGCCATTCGTTGAGCGAGTGAAGACATTGTTGGGTGAGCGAGTGAAGGAAGTGAAGTTAACTCATCGCCTGACAGATACGCCAGCCATCGTAACAACCGATGCCAATGGAATGAGCACCCAAATGGCGAAGCTGTTTGCTGCTGCCGGTCAATCCATGCCAGAAGTAAGCTATAACTTTGAACTGAACCCAGAACACAACTTGGTTAAGAAAGCGGCTGACATTGAAGATGAGATGCAGTTCGCTGATTGGATAGAATTGCTGCTGGATCAAGCACTGTTTGCAGAACGTGGCACATTGGATGATCCAAACCAATTCATTCGTAGAATGAATCAATTATTATTAGCTGAAAAAGCTTAATCTCGTCGAAATTATGATAAAAAGCCACGCTTCAGCGGAAAATGGAGCGTGGTTTATTTTTTTATAACGCGAAAACGTTTACCTGTTTCCTTGAGCCATGCCCTATTCAAATGTTATGGTGGTACGTTTTCTTTAAAAAATACGAAAAGCAAATAGCAAGGGGATTTACGCAATGCGTATTATTCTGCTGGGCGCACCAGGCGCCGGTAAGGGAACTCAGGCGCAATTTATCATGGAGAAATATGGGGTCCCTCAGATTTCGACAGGTGATATGCTGCGTGCCGCAGTTAAAGCTGGCACAGAGTTGGGTTTGAAAGCAAAAGAATTGATGGATAATGGCAAGCTGGTCACTGATGAACTGGTTATTGCCCTGGTTGAAGAGCGCATCAAACAAGATGACTGCCGTAATGGCTTCTTGTTGGATGGGTTCCCACGTACCATTCCACAAGCTGATGCCATGAAAGAAGCGGGTATCAAGATTGATTCTGTTCTGGAATTTGATGTTCCTGACGAAATCATTGTTGAACGTATTATTGGTCGTCGTGTACACGCACCATCGGGCCGTGTTTACCATATCAGATTCAACCCACCAAAAGTGGAAAACAAAGATGACGTTACTGGTGAAGAGCTGACCATTCGTAAAGATGATCAGGAAGACACTGTCCGCAAACGTCTGGTTGAATACCATGCGCAAACTGCACCTCTGGTTTCTTACTACCAAAAAGAAGCACAGGCAGGTAACACAGAATATTTTAAACTTGATGGTACTCGTCAGGTATCTGAAGTCAGCACAGAATTGGCTAAAATTCTGGGCGAATGATTTAGTGTATTCTTGAATTGTTGGAACAGGCGGTATTTATGCCGCCTGACTTTTTTGCACTCTACCGCACTCTATGAGAAATTCACTCCATGAAATGTTATATGTGACTATAACTCATGTTTTATACTGGATTGTCAGTCAATTAAATGGGGTACTGGGGAATGAGTAGCAAGAAGTATGGTGTTTTATTGGTCAATCTTGGTACGCCGGACGCTCCAACGCCAACAGCGATAAAGCGTTATCTGGCTCAGTTCCTGAGTGACAGAAGGGTGGTTGATATTCCCCCACTAATTTGGAAGCCGATACTGTACGGGTTTATTCTTCCTTTCCGTTCTTCTCGTGTTGCCAAACTTTACCAAGAAATTTGGATGGAAGAGGGTTCTCCTCTGCTGGTTTATGGACGTCGCCAGCAGAAATTGCTGAGTGAAAAATTGGCGAATATTCCCGTTGTTTTAGGAATGACTTACGGCTCACCTTCTTTGTCTCAGGCAGTAGATAGTTTGTTGCAACAAAATATTGATGATTTAATTATACTGCCGCTTTACCCTCAATATTCCAGCACAACATCGGCAGCGGTATTTGATAGCATTAGTAAAATATTGAAGGGATATCGTACCATTCCTACACTGCATTTTATCCGTAGCTATGCGTCACATCCTGCTTATATTGCAGCGCTAAAGGAATCCATTACACAGAGCTTTACAAAGCATGGTCAGCCTGATCGTCTAATCCTTTCTTATCATGGTATTCCCGAGCGCCTGGCAACAATGGGAGATGTTTATCCGCAGGATTGCAAAGCGACGACTCAACTCTTAGCTCAAACATTGGACTATCCGGCAGATAAAATCATGATGACGTATCAATCTCGTTTTGGTCGCTTACCGTGGTTATCACCCTATACAGACAAAACAATGGCATCATTGCCAGAACAAGGCGTGGAGCATGTTCAGGTGATATGTCCGGGATTTTCAGCCGATTGTTTGGAAACATTGGAAGAAATTAAGCAACAGAATAAAACTATCTTTTTGAATGCGGGAGGGAAAAAGTTTGAATATATCTCCGCACTTAATGATAATGAGTGCCATATTTCATTGTTCGAAAATTTGGTAAATAATATCATTCAATAAATTGCAATTGCTTGTTATAGGGGAATAACTCACAGGGTGAGTGTCAAGCATTGTTGATTGTATAATTTTTAAGGATACTGTTTTTAATCAATGAGTACTGTGAGCAAGAGAGCAAGCTTGCGTATCATCAATGAAAAGCAAAACTATTTGGATTGGATATATAGATAATGAGTAATAAACCTATTAAACACCCCGATTTTTATGAAGAGCATTCAAATTATTACCATCCTGCGCAGGAAGATGAAATCGATTTGTTTGAGCTATTCTCCGTACTCTTCCAATCAAAATATTTGATAATTGCAGTTTCGTTTGTTTTTGCAGTTGTTGGTTTTGGTGTTGCATCATCTTTGCCACAGAAATGGACCAGTACCGCTGCGGTGGTTAAACCGGGGTTGGAAGAATTTCAGCCATTAAAAAACGCATTGACAGGGTTGCACGTTCTGAACCTTGAGCCGAAAGTGACAGAAGAATCCCTATATCAGCGTTTTATTGAAAACTATAACTCACGTGTATTGCGGGAGGAGTATTTGGTCAATACCGATTACTTTAAGACCTTGCTTGTCAGGAATGATGATATTTCTGAGCAGGAAAAAAGAAAGCTAATCGAGAAAATTGTCAATAAAAACATCTCTGCATCATCGCCTAAGAAAGATGATGAAGATAATGAATCCACACTTTCTTTCAGTGCAGATAACTCGAAGGATTCTTACAATCTGTTGACGGGCTATATCAGATTTGTCTCTTCGGTTGTTCGTGATCAAATAAAAGATGAACTCACTGACATGGTTCATCAGAAACTGGAATATTCGCAGAAACTTTATGCTATCGATTTGGAACGTATTGCCAATATGCGTAGTGTAAATATTGAGCGATTGAAATATGCGATTTCTATTGCTGACTCGGCAGGTGTTAAGAAACCTGTATCGAATGGTGGGGCAATGATCAAGGATGACCCGGATTATTCGATTGCACTGGGCTCAGATGCTTTGCAACGTAAACTGCAAATTACTGAAGAAATTATCGATCCAACAAAAATTGATGCTGATTTGCTTAACCGCCAGCTATATATCAAAAATCTGGAAAAAATAAATGTCAATACGGTTGATTTTGAACCATTCAAATTTATGCAGGAACCTTATGAACCGACGTCAAAAGACTCACCTAAGCGTTTATTGATCCTGATTGGTGCGGGTTTTATAGGGTTTATTCTTTCTGTTATGTTTGTTTTGCTGCGTCATATGGTACGTAGCCGCCAGAAACAAACAGCTTAACATGATAATTTATCCAATAGATTTCAGGTTGCAGCACAGCCAATAAAGCAGTTGCTTGAAAGCTAAATCATATCGCTAATATCCGGCAGCCAATGTTGCAATAACATTGGCTGTCTGTGTTTTTGTCATGCTGTTTTTTGTTCTGTCCCAGTATTGTGTCACACCATATTGTGCTAATATGCCGCATATTTTGGCTCTATAACAGCAATTAATTATGAAATTCCCTGGTAAACGTAAATCTAAACATTACTTTCCTGTCAGCTTAAGAGATCCTCTTCTCCAGCCCATCAAAGAAATGATGGACACTGAAAATAACCGAGCCTATATCGTCGGCATTGACCAAACACTGGTGGATATTGAAGCTAAGGTTGATGAGAGTTTTATCCAACGTTACAACCTGAGCCAGGGGCATTCGTTAGTTATTGAAGATCATGTTGCTGAGGCTCTCTATAGGGAACTGGCAGATAATAATCTAATCAGCCATGAATTTGCGGGTGGCACTATTGGCAACACCTTGCATAATTTTTCCGTTTTAGCCGACGACAAATCGGTATTGCTCGGTACTATGTGCAATAACATCCAGATAGGAAGTTATGCGTATTGCTATCTTTGCAATACATCCAGTCGTATGAATTTGAACCACTTACAGGGTGTTGATGGCCCAATTGGTCGTTGCTTTACTTTAGTGACAGAAAATGGTGAAAGAACCTTTGCTATCAGTCCGGGTTTGATGAACCAGCTTCGTCCAGAAAGCATTCCAGAACATATTATTGCGGAAGCATCAGCATTAGTGATTACCGCGTATCTGGTACGTTGCAAACCGGGTGAACCTATGCCGGAAGCAACGATGAAAGCCATTGAATATGCCAAAAAACATAATGTACCGGTTGTGCTGACATTGGGAACAAAATACGTCATTGCTGATGATCCTCAATGGTGGCGTGATTTTCTGGCTGAAAATGTTTCAGTGGTAGCAATGAATGAAGATGAAGCTCATGAGCTGACAGGCTTCAGTGATCCTTTACTGGCGGCAGATAAGGCGCTTGATTGGGTCGATTTGGTGTTGTGCACGGCTGGGCCAGCTGGGTTATATATGGCGGGTTATACTGAAGAAGAAAATAAGCGCCAAACATCCCATCCTTTATTACCTGGCGCAATTGCGGAATTTAACCGTTATGAATTCAGCCGCGCAATGCGCAAGGTGGATTGTCAGAATCCAATGCGAGTCTATTCCCATATTGAACCTTATATGGGCGGCCCTGAAAAAATCATGAATACCAATGGGGCAGGTGATGGTGCATTATCCGCATTGCTGCATGATATCACGGCCAACAGCTATCATCGCATGAACGTGCCTAATTCTAGCAAACATATGCGTTCTTATTTAACCTACTCTTCTTTAGCTCAAGTGTGTAAGTACGCGAATAGGGTAAGCTATCAGGTATTGAGCCAACATGCTCCACGCCTGACTCGAGGATTGCCGGAAAAAGAAGATAGTTTGGAAGAATCTTACTGGGAACGTTAATATACTGGAAACTGGGAATATCCCCTTGATTATGGGGATATTCCTTGAACAGCAAATTATGTTGTTGATGGTGGGGCTGCTGGTGAAAGTGATGATGGTGGCCCTATCGGACAACCTTCTTCATATTCAGGAAGTACATCAGCCATTGCCCTTGCTATTTCGTGCTCACCAATAATGATCTGGTTAGTACCACGCTCCGTAATATAAGCAACTTCATCATCATAATGGGCGCGTACGATGATACTGATATCTGGTCTAATTTCTCTGGCATTCGCAACAATTTCACCGGCTTCGTAGCCATTAGGGATTGTCAGGAATAACGTACAGGCGCAATCGAGCCTTGCCAGAGCCATAATATCTTTATTGGCTGCATTACCCATCACGGCACTAATACCCATTTCTCCCAATTCTTCAAACCGAGCGCGTGTATCTTCAATGACCACCACAGGAAAGTTTCTTTCTTGTAAATGCTGGCAGAGCAGATGCCCGACCCGACCATAGCCCACTATAATGGCGTGTCCGCAGATATCAACGGAGATCTGGGTTTCTTCTTCCAGCGTTTCTTCGAGTAATTGTTCTTCAATCGTCTCTGTTTTTTCCAAATAGCGATCCAGCAAACTGAACAAAACAGGATTCAGCATGATGGAAATGATGGCACCAGCCAGTACAAGATTACGCGCTTCTCCATCTAAAAATCCATGTATGACACCAAGACCTGCCAGAATAAAGGCGAACTCCCCAATTTGGGCGAGGCTGGCAGAAATAGTCAGGGCCGTACGTCGTGTATGACCAAACATTCTGACTAACAACATAGCTGCCAATGACTTGCCAATGATAATAATGGCAAGTGTGCCTAAAATAGCGAGAGGCTGTTGGAGCAGAACCATTGGATCAAACAGCATGCCAACGGAAACGAAGAAAAGAACCGCGAACGCATCCCTTAGCGGTAAAGTATCCTGTGCTGCTCGATGGCTCAATTCTGACTCATTCAGTACCATGCCGGCAAAGAATGCCCCGAGAGCAAATGAAGCATCGAATAGTGTTACGGCACCGTAAGCAACACCCAGTGCAATCACAAGTACCGCCAGCGTAAATAACTCACGGGAACCTGTGCTGGCTGTTTTCGCCAGTAGCCAAGGTATCACTCTTCTTCCAACAAAGATCATTAATAAAATAAAGGCAACAACTTTACCAATTGTAATAGCCAGCTTAAGCAGAAGCTGACCAATATTGGCATCCTGATTACTCAGAAGGCCAGCGATTGCGGGGAGCAATACCAGCGCCAATACCATCGCCAGATCTTCTACAATCAGCCAGCCAATGGCAATTTGCCCTCTTTGGCTATCAACAAGCTGCCGTTCTTCTAGTGCCCTGAGTAATACTACTGTGCTGGCTGTAGACAAACAGAGGCCAAAGACAATACCGCTGGATAGACTCCATCCGAGTAATGCTGATAACCCTGTTCCCAATAAGGTCGCAACGGCAATCTGAGCGATGGCTCCAGGAATGGCAATTGATTTGACGGCTAACAAATCCTTGAGTGAAAAATGCAGACCGACACCAAACATCAGTAAGATCACGCCAATTTCTGAAAGTTCTGGAGCCAGAGAAGTATCGGCAACAAAGCCGGGTGTAAAAGGCCCCGCGAGTACACCTGCTATAAGATACCCTACCAGCGGTGAGATTTTTAGGCGCTGTGCAAGCATGCCAAGCAGATAGGCGAGAACGAAACCACCAACAATGGTCGTGATAAGAGGTGTCGAATGCTCCATCAAGTCTCCTTCTGGTGTAGAGAATATTAAATTGTGTGGTTGGGTAAGGTAATAAATATATTTTATAAGTATTTAAAGATAAATTTGCTAAAAAATATACTGAGTGGTAAAAACAAGGGTAATCTGGATAAATCCTATTTTAATGTAATTTTACGTGGTTTTTTTCATTATTTACGCTTGTTTACAAAAGGGAGATAATGTAATAATCATTATCTCTACCTTATGATTTTTCAGTATTTTTTATGATTTCTTTTCTATATTAGGCAGGAAAATTGTGAATATACCAAGAAGTGGTAGGAAAGCACAAATTTTATAAACCAATTCTATATTGGTTTTATCTGCAACATAGCCAAGAATTGCTGCTCCAATTCCCCCCATACCAAATGCCAAGCCAAAGAACAACCCTGCTATCATGCCTGTTTTGCCGGGAATGAGCTCTTGGGCATAAACCAAAATAGCAGAAAAGGCAGATGCCAGGATTATGCCAATTATGACCGTCAGTATGCCTGTCCAGAATAAGGAAGCATAAGGTAATATCAAGGTAAAAGGCGCAACACCGAGAATGGAACCCCATATAACATATTTTCGACCTATTTTATCTCCGATAGGGCCGCCAATCATGGTGCCTGCTGCGACAGAAAATAAAAAAACAAACAGATGGATTTGGGCATTTTGTATTGATACACCAAATTTTTGGATCAAGTAAAAAGTGTAGTAGCTGCTGATACTGGTGAGATAAAAATACTTTGAGAAAATCAGTATGAGAAGAATAGCAAAAGAACGTATAACGGTTTTTCTGGATAAAGTTGGCAGAGAGACATTGCGTAAGGATTGGGGAAGGACGGTTCTGTGCTGCATTTTATACCATTGACTGACTTGCAATAAGATCACGATTGCAAGCAGTGCTGCCAGCGAGAACCAACCGACATTGCCTTTGCCGTAAGGCGCAATGAAAAGAGCTGCCAGCAGAGGGCCAAGAGAGCTTCCCAGATTTCCCCCTACTTGAAATAAGGACTGAGCCAGCCCATGGCGTCCGCCGGATGCCATTCTTGCGACTCGTGAAGACTCTGGATGAAAAACTGATGAGCCGGTACCAACGAGTGCAGCAGCCACTAATATAACAGGGAAACTTTCTGCATAAGCCAGTAGGAGCAGCCCCGATAAGGTAAATCCCATACCGACAGGCAGTGAATAAGGCTGCGGATGCTTATCTGTATAGAGTCCGATGAGAGGTTGCAATAGGGATGCTGTTATCTGATAGGTCAGTGTTATCAACCCGACCTGAATGAAACTCAGAGTAAATTCAGATTGCAGCAGCGGATAAATTGCCAGAATCAGCGATTGAATCATATCATTCAGTAGGTGAGATAAGCTGATCGCTCCGAGCACTGAGAAAACCGTCTTGCGTGTTTTTGTTGACGAGGTTGGCAAAGGTTTTGTGTTGCTTTGTTCACTCATGTTTATTCGCTTATTTATGTAGCCCGTAGGGGGATGTCAGGTGATTAATGTGAATTTTGTTTGGTGCTTACACCATAGTATCTCTTAGTCTGCTAACAAAAATTTTATTTATATTGATATAATTTGATAGCTATCTCAAAAAGGTGAAAGAAGGCATTATTTAATGACACAAGTATGTAATCCTGATCAGAAAAATGCGGTATAGCGCTGCATGCCATCATTTGTATCCCATTTGGGGATAGTGTGTAAAATTCATATCATTAACCACAATCGTATAACTAATAACACTTAAAGAACATGGAGATACCCATGAAATTTTCGTTTAAAGCGTCAGTATGTGCTCTTGCCGTTTCCTTGTCGTTGACGCCGCTAATCGCCACTGCTTGGGAGCAAGATAAAACTTACGATATTACTATCCTGCATACTAACGATCATCATGGTCACTTTTGGCATAACGATCATGGTGAGTATGGTCTGGCAGCACAAAAAACAGTAGTAGATTCCATCCGTCAGGAAGTTGCTAAGAAGGGAGGCAGCGTATTGCTGTTGTCTGGTGGTGACATTAACACAGGTGTACCGGAATCAGATATGCAAGATGCTGAGCCAGATTTTAAGGGGATGAATTTGGTAGGTTATGACGCAATGGCATTGGGGAATCATGAGTTTGATAAGCCTTTAAATGTATTGCACCAACAGCAAAAGTGGGCGAATTTTCCATTCTTATCTGCCAATATTTACCAAACCAGCACAGGTAAACGTTTATTTAAGCCATATGTCATGTTTGATAAACAAGGCGTGAAAATCGCAGTGCTTGGTCTGACAACGGATGATACGGCGAAAGTAGGTAATCCTGCGAATTTTCCGGATGTTGAATTCCGTGTTCCCGCAGCAGAAGCCAAAAAAGTTATTGAAGAGCTGAAAAAGAACGAAAAACCGGATGTTATCATTGCAGCGACCCATATGGGTCATTATAACGATGGTCACCATGGCACCAATGCTCCGGGAGATGTTGAAATGGCACGTAGTTTACCGACGGGCTATTTAGATATGATAGTGGGTGGTCACTCACAAGATCCAGTCTGCATGTCTTCAGAGAATAAAAACTATAAACAAGTGAATTATGTGCCGGGAACGCCGTGTTCGCCAGATCGTCAAAACGGCACATGGATTGTTCAAGCCCATGAATGGGGAAAATACGTTGGTCGTGCTGATTTTCAATTCCGTAATGGTGAACTCAAGCTGGTTCATTATCAATTGATTCCCATTAACTTAAAGAAAAAAGTAACAAAAGAAGATGGCAGCACGGAACGTGTTTACTATACACATGAGATTCAGCAAAGCCCTGAGATGCTTAACCTGTTGACACCTTATCAAAGCAAAGGGGGTCAGGTACTTAATGTTAAAATTGGTTCGGTAGATGACAAACTAGAAGGTGATCGTAGTAAAGTTCGTTTCGTGCAAACTAATATGGCACATCTTGTGCTGGCAGCTCAAATGGAGCGGACAAACGCTGATTTTGCTGTGATGAGTGGTGGTGGTATTCGTGATTCTATTGAATCAGGAGATATCACTTATAAAGACGTTCTGAAAGTTCATCCATTTGCTAATCAACTGGTTTATGTGGATTTTAAAGGCAGCGAGGTTTTGTCATATTTGACAGCCGTTGCGAATATGGAAAAGGATTCCGGTGCTTATGGGCAATTCTATAATGTGAGCTTCGTGATTGAAGGTAAGAATATCAGTGATGTGAAAATTGGCGGTAAGCCATTAGATCCAAATAAAACTTATCGGATGGCGACCTTGAATTTCAACGCGATTGGAGGTGATGGTTATCCACGCATTGATAATTTGCCGGGTTACGTTGATACAGGATTTGTCGATGCTGAAGTGTTGAAAGGTTATATTGAAAAACACTCCCCATTGAAGGCCTCTGATTATGATCCGAAAAGTGAAGTTTCGTATAAAAAATAATAACTGATTAATTGATTATAGTTAATTAATCGCATAAAAAGACCATCTGAAAAACAGATGGTCTTTGACTTACTATCAGTAAGGATAGCTATGCATAATCTAAATAGGGATGGTTGAAACTGAATAATAATCTAATTACTAAATAGCATGGTAATTAATGCATTGTTATCTCCTTTTGTTGGTAATTTTTTAAGTCCATTTTTCTCATATAAAGCAATAAGTTTAGATTTGTTCTGGCATTCTAGAATAGTCACTCTTCCTCCTATTAATTCTTGTGCTTTTTCAATGGTGATATTAATGTGAAATAAAATATCCTTAAGTTTTATTGGGTTTTTGCTTAATGAGTGGTTTTTGGCTATTTGGCCAATTAAGTAAACCTTTAATGACGCTGCATTTTTACTGATTCCATTTAATTTTTTTATTTTCGTCTTTGAAATAGCAAGATTTTTTGTTGATATCTCCTTGAATGTTAATGAAAAATAAGCCAGGATAAACCCTTCTACATCTAAAATTAAGTAGGTTCTTGTGGCATCTGCTTGTTCAAATCTAATTGCTTTTAAATGTAAAAATGATTCTACATCACGGTTTGATGGGCAGGAAAAAGAGAGTAAATACTCTTTTGTTCTGTCATCACCAAAAACTGATAATATTTTTCCTATAGTGAGAATTTTTTCTTTAATATTTCTATCGCCTCTTTTTGTTGCGCCTCAAAATCTATTTCTTCAAAATGCTTTTCTCTTGGTTTTCTATTAGCTCTCCTTAGCATTTTAATTGCTTTGGGATCAGTAATGACAATTTGACGGAAAAATGATGAGGTAGCCATTTTATTCCTCTTTTATTTAGATTAACTAAGTTACTTGAAATAGTAATTAATGTTTTTTTCTCTGTAAGGAAAGTATATCGGTATTGCCATATAGCACAAGACTCTGTTTTAAAGAAAACAGAGCCAGCTCGAAAAATTTCAATAAGGATTGAAACTTATTTTCAATGTTTAGCGATATCAGCAAATGAACAATTAAGTAGTTGGCATAAGTCAGTGGGTGATAATTCAATATCTAATCCACGCTTGCCACCGGAAATAAACAGAGTTGATAAAGTTTGTGCCTGAATGTCAATAACAGTCGGTAGGCGCTTTTTCTGCCCCAGTGGGCTAATGCCGCCAACGAGGTAACCTGTAATTTTTTGTGCCAGCAGAGGATCGGCCATATCTGCTTTCTTGGCTTTAAAAACTTTGGCGATTTTTTTCAGATCGAGCTGCCCGGAAACAGGCGTAACGGCAACAGCAAGGTTTTTGGCATCGCCATTCAATGAGACCAATAGTGTCTTAAAAACCTGATTAGCATCTAAGCCGAGTTTTTTAACTACTTCATCACCGAAATTATGTTCATTGGCATCATGTTCATAAGGATGAAGTTTGAAATTGATTTTTTGCTTTTCCAGCAAAACAACAGCGGGAGTCATGTTTTTTTCCTGTAACTATTTATCTACGGAAATGAGGTAGGTGAATACGTTGTTATTCCTGCGGTTTTAACAGCATTTGCTGTAAGTTATTCTCGCCGTGAAGATGTAAGGCTCCTACAGCAACCAGATATTTTCCTTCTGGTAAGCGATGTAATTGCTCACTCCATTGATGGTTGCGTTCAATCATTAGACTTTGATAAATCTCTTCACAGAATGTCATCGGCAGTATCTGATCTTGTTGCTCAGGTTTATAATTCATCCACCAGCTAATCATAGTCTGCAAAGCACGGGCATTAGTATGCCAATGGATAATGGTATCTTCCAACAGAGAAAGGCCGCCATTTGGCAGACTGGTGAGTAGATTAACCTGCGTATCCGTTCCTTCCAATTCGATAATAGGTTTATTGATGGCTTTTGCACTGTTCAGCAATTGGTAATCAATGCCGTATTGAGGACGTAATCCTAAATATTGGGCTTGAGCGGCTTGTAATATTAATGCGATTTGCCATGACGGTAATGAATCAAGAAGGGCTACAGGATGCTGGATCTCCCGGCAGTAGTGCTGTAAGCGCTCAAAGTGTTCGGAGGATAAACGCTGTGACAGGGCAACTTGCTCAGGAAACTGTTCCTTGAAAGGAGAGTCAGCCTGTGTGATATCAGCTTCGACAATCAGAGCATCAGATTGCTCTAGTTGGTCGAGCAGCACTTCCGAAAGTGGGAACATATTCTCTGTTCCCATATGAATACTGCCAACAACATGTAATTGTATGTTTTTACTAAGATTAATGTCAAAAGCAGGATAGGGGTAATGCCGTTGAGAATTCAGCCCTAATATTTTGTTGAAATATTTCATTAATTTTCCCACTTTGCATACTCCAATGGTTGGCATTGAAGGGTATGCTAACCCGTTAAGAGTTAACAGGAAAGGGGGAAAAGTGCGGGATGAAAAGCCAAACCAAATATGTTTAGCTTTTCATCGGTTAGAGAAAACTTTCTGAATGTTATTTTAGGATTTTGTCTTGAAGCGCAATAATCGATTGGCATTACTCACGACAGTAATTGAAGATAGTGCCATTGCCGCACCAGCAACGACAGGATTCAGTAATGTGCCTGTGAAAGGATATAAGATACCTGCTGCAATTGGGATGCCTAATGTATTGTAGACAAAGGCTCCAAACAGGTTCTGTTTCATATTACGCAATGTTCCTCTGGATAATTCAACCGCATCAGCAACACCGTGCAGGCTATGGCGCATAAGAGTAATCGATGCCGTTTCAATGGCAATATCACTGCCACCTCCCATGGCGATGCCGACATCTGCCTGTGCCAATGCGGGAGCATCATTAATGCCATCACCGATCATGGCCACTTTTTTACCTTCTGCCTGGAGCGCTTGAATGGCTGCTGCTTTGCCATCAGGCAGGACACCGGCAATCACCTGATCAATCCCGGCCTCTTTCGCTATGGCACTGGCTGTCACTGGATTATCTCCTGTCAACATGACCAAACGATAGCCTTGATGGTGTAAACGTTGCAGGGCAGAAATAGTATCTTGACGCAAGGGATCCCGGATGGAAAACAGGGCCGCGACTTTCCCATTAACAGCCAGAATAACGGGAGTGATACCTTTTCCTGCCTGTGCGGCAATTAATGGCTTTAATTCTGCGGTTTCAACCTGATTCTGCTCAAGCAATTTTTGGTTACCCAATAACAGAGTGGTATCACCAATCTCTCCGCGTATTCCGAGTCCCGTTAATGTGCGGAACTGTTGTATTTCAGGTAACTTTTGTCCTTCAACTTTATCTAAAATGGCTTTTGCCAGAGGATGGTTTGAACCATTTTCCAAAGCACCAGCCCATACCAATACTTGTTCTTCGGTAAGGCCGTTAAAGGTATGGATCTCTGTCACCTGAGGCATGCCTTCCGTCAAGGTGCCGGTTTTATCGAAGACAATCGTATCCAATTGGCTGGCTTGTTGCAGTGCATCGGCATCACGCACCAGCACGCCTAACTCTGCTGCCCGTCCCACCCCAGAGATGATGGACATGGGGGTTGCCAGCCCAAGTGCGCAGGGGCAGGCGATAATCAGCACCGTCGTTATGATGACCAACGCGTACATAATTTGTGGCGCTGGGCCGATAAAGTACCAGATAGCGCCAGCAATCAGGGCGATGGCAACAACAACAGGCACAAATATTGATGATATTTTATCTGCCAGTTGGCCGATTTCTGGTTTACTGCTTTGTGCCTGACGCACTAATTTAATAATGCGTGACAGCGTGGTTTGGCTGCCGACTGCATTGGCTTTAAACAATACCGTTCCATCCTGAACAACGGTACCGGCATGTACAGCATCCCCGATGGATTTTTGTTGAGGAATGGGTTCTCCGGTCAGCATAGCTTCATCCAGCCAAACCGTACCCTGGATGATTTCACCATCGACAGGAACACGGTCTCCTGTTACCAGACGTAATGTCATATTAGGTTTAACATCAGCAAGTGGCAGTGTTTTTTCGCCCTCCGTAGTGACCACACGAGCTGTTGGAGGCGTTAAATCTAATAATCGTTCAAGTGCTTTGGAAGAACGTTGACGGGCCCGTTGTTCCAAGGCATGACCAAGGTTGATTAAACCAATGATCATGGCGCTGGCTTCATAATAAAGATGACGAGCTTGTGGAGGGAAGATCTCAGGCCACAAATTGACGCTTATTGAATAGAGCCATGCTGCGCCAGTACCGAGGGCCACCAATGTATCCATAGTTGCGCTGCCATTTTTCAGGCTTTGCCACGCATTGCGATAAAAATGCCCACCAGCAAAGACCATGACAGCAAGTGTCAATAGCCCAATAGACAGCCAAATAGTGTGGTTTGACGGTGTGAGCATCATATTATCACCCATCATGCCCCAAATCATGACAGGTATCCCAACGATTAAAGCAAAGGCTGACTGCCAGCGAAAACGGCGCATATTGGCTTGCGCAACTTGTTGCTGGCGTTCACGGCGTTCCGTTTCATCCTGAATGATTTCTGCGCCATAACCGGCTTTGATGACCGCTTCAACCAAGGCATTTGGTGAGGCATTGCCTGTGACCAATGCGCTTCTTTCCGCAAGATTGACTCTGGCGTGCTCTACACCATCAACGGATTGCAGTGCTTTTTGTACTTTGCTGACGCAACTGGCACAACTCATGCCATCCAGTAATAGCTGAACACTGTCATCATCAACAACGTTGATTTTGTTGTGCTCAATTGGCGCTGTTTCAATTGCACTTGTTTTTATTGGAGACGCTTTTACCGGAGATGCTTTTATTGAGGAGGAAAATATTGCCGCTGCCAAAGACTCCGGAGTTTGTGGAACAGATGTTGTCAGCGGCTCAGTTTTTGGGAAGGTTAATTCGGCCTGGTATCCGGCTTGTTTGACGGCATTAATTAAAATGCTGCTCTCTGCTTTACCGTAGATCTTTGCGGTTTGAGTATCGACTTCTGTAGCGATGACACCTTCGACAGCTTCTAATGCTTTTTGTGTTTTACCTGCACATCTCATGCAGCTTAAACCTGATAGCCGCAATTCAATATCAGGTTGCGTGGCAACAGAAGCGGCATAATCTTCGGCGATAATCGCTGCAATTAATACATCAGACGAAACATCGCCGATAACTTTGGCATAATTTAAACTCACATCGACCTGTTCAACACCAGCTATTTTTTCCAGTGCTTTTTTGACCGTACCAACACAATGCATGCAAGTTAAGCCTTGAAGTGCAAGAATGGTTGTTGTGGACATAACAATATCTCCTGATACAGAGTGGTATACTTATCATTAAGGCTAAACCTTCCTGCAAGGGGAAGGTCAAGGGGGAATTATGAATATCAGTGAAATTGCCCAGAAGATCGGTTTGACCAGCAAAGCTATCCGGTTTTATGAAGAAAAAGAGCTGATTACTGCGCCGGAGCGGGGAGATAATGGCTATCGTTATTATCAGCAAAAGCACATTGATGAGTTGGTACTCCTGCGTCAGGCGAAAGAAGTTGGGTTTACTCTGGAGGAGTGTCGCGAATTGTTGCGATTATTTCGTAACCCAAGTCGTCACAGTGCAGATGTAAAAACAGCGACTCTACAAAAAGTGGCTGAAATAGAAAAGACGATTGTGGAATTGCAAAAGATCAAGGAAAAGTTGCTGGTATTGGCGGCTGAATGCCCGGGAGATGATGGAGCGGATTGCCCCATCATTGAGCATTTATCTGGCTGCTGTTTCCATCACGGTTAATGGGGAACCGGTCTCACCTTTAATGTGATTCCGTCAACGGCGATGATTTCAACTTCGGTATTGGCCGGAAGCTCCCGGTCACAATGAACGCGCCAACTGCCATCAGCCAGTTTGACTCGCCCAAAACCGTTTTCGGTATCCGTGATTAAACGGGTACGCAGGCCAATTAATTGGTGATTTTTCTGATTAAGAACTTTATCACTCGGTTGGAGTGGGCGGTGGCGTAGCCAGCTACGCCATGCAAGAACAGAAAGCAAGGTCAGAACAGCAAACAGAATGCCTTGCAGTTCCCAGCCAATATTGGGGAAAATCCATGTGATCAGGGCAACAATGACGGCTGCGGTTCCTGTCCACAATAGATATCCCCCCGCTCCCAGTAATTCCGCAATCAGAAGCAGTCCACCAAAACAGAGCCAGAACCAAGCTGGCTGAGTGGCGATCTGTTCAATCATGGCTATTTATCCTGTTTGCTCTTCTTGCTTTCGCCAATTAATTCAGCAATACCACCAATGGCTCCCATCAAGTTGCTGGCCTCAAGTGGCATCATAATAACTTTGCTGTTATTTGCGGCACCAATGTTAGTGAGGGCATCAGTATATTTTTGGGCGACGAAGTAGTTAATTGCCTGCATATCACCATCGGCAATGGCGTCAGAAACCATTTTAGTTGCACGTGCTTCTGCTTCTGCGGCACGTTCACGGGCTTCCGCCTGAAGGAAGGCAGATTGACGTTCACCCTCTGCTTTCAGGATTTGTGATTGCTTTTCCCCTTCCGCTTTCAAAATGGCTGCCTGACGAATACCTTCCGCCTCAAGAATATCTGCACGTTTGGTACGCTCGGCTTTCATCTGAGCATTCATCGCAGAGATCAATTCCTTAGGTGGACGCACATCGCGGATCTCAATACGGGTGATCTTGACTCCCCAAGGGTTGGTGGCTTCATCAACGATTGTCAGCAGACGGCTGTTGATGGAATCGCGCTGAGACAGCATTTCGTCCAGTTCCATTGAACCCAGCACGGTACGGAAATTGGTCATAGTCAGGTTAATGATGGACAACTCCAGATTACTGACTTCATAAGCCGCCCGTACCGGATCGACCACTTGAATAAAGCAGACTGCATCAATGGTCACGTTCGCATTATCGCGAGAAATGACCTCTTGTGATGGAATATCCAGAACTTGTTCCATCATATTGATTCTACGGCCAATGCGATCAACAAACGGCATGATGATATGCAGGCCGGGCGTCAATGTACGGGTATAACGCCCAAAGCGTTCAACCGTCCATTGATAGCCTTGTGGAACAGTCTTCACACAGGTAAAGACGATAACGACAGCAATAATGATGAGGATTGGTACCGCACCAAGAGAGAGTAAATCCATAACAATTCCCTTATTCGTTAATTATGGAATATATAAGTTTTCTTTACTTAATGAAGTAAAGAGTATACATGACGGCGATATTTAGATGCCAGTGCATCCCCGATGCCCAGTGCAGAAATAATATCCATCATTGTTTTTTTCACTGCGCCATCGGCAGCCGCAAGATCTTTTTTCAAAAAGCCTAACAGCAATTCAAGGGCTTCTTCATCACGACCGACTTCGTGTAATTTTGACGCAAGTTGAATGGCAAGTTCTGCATTTTCTGGTTGAGTCGCCAACTCTTGCTGTAGTTGTCGAATCTCAGGTGAATCTGCGGCCTCTTTCTGGGACTTAATGTGTTCAAGTAACGCATGATAGCGTTCGTCCTGCTCTTCTAATGGAACGGTATCCAGCAGTTTTTGGGCGTCTTCAAGGTGATTGAGCAAAAGATACACTTCGGCTAACAATAAAGTAATCTCAGTATCTTGAGGGGTTTCTTTGTGAATTTCTTTCAGTAAAGACAAGGCTTCCTGATTTTTGCCTTCGGCAAGAAGAGCATCCACTTGCTCTAATGGTGATTTTTCCTCTTGGATCAGAAGCTGGGAAAAAATTTTTCTGATAGATTCATCTGTTTGAATGCCTTCAAAGCCCTGAACAGGCCGGGCTTCCTGCACAAACAGTACCGTAGGCAAGCCACGTACCCCAAATTGTGCAGCAAAATGAGGAAGTTGGTCACAATTGACTTTAGCCAGAATAAATTGCCCGGCATATTCGTGTGCAATTTTATCAAGGGTCGCTTCTAATTCATGGCAATGCAGGTCTTGCGGAGACCAAAAGTAGAATACGACGAGTTGGGTGAGTGAGTGCTGAACAATTTGAGTAATATTTAATTCATCAATATTAACGATATAGGCAGTACTATTGTTTGTATTCACTGTGGGTTCCATGGGCGTTTCTCTCTGATTCTTTGCTGGACGATACATGAATAAATAAGACCCGTTTGTACGTTTTTCAATGTCTATTAGCTTTTATTCGCCTTAGCTTTGCCACCGTACGATTTTATCGAGCCATCTTTCCGGGAGTATACGACGCGACACTTTGACGACGTGAGTTAATAATGTAACAGAATAACGTAATTTAGGGTTGGGGCTTTCTAAGGCGTGAATCAGTTTCGAAACGACATCTTCAGGCATCAGTGCAAAACGACTGGCAAGGCTAGGGTTTTCGACAGGATGATCCTGCTGCGTTTGATTCACATTCTCCGTAAAACGGGTATTAATTGGGCCTGGTTCTATCAGGCTGACTTTAATGCCCGTTTTTGCTAATTCTCCCCGCAAGGCATCTGACCATGCTTCGAGGGCATATTTACTGGCAGCATAGGCCCCACGCCCAGGAGTCGAAAGTAACCCCATAACAGAACTGGTCTGGACAATTCGTCCTGCACCATAAGCACGTATGGCTGGCAGTAGTAGGCAGGTAAGTTGATGGGTACCAAAAAAATTCGTGGAAAATTGTTTTTCCATCTGTTCACGGGAAATGCTTTCCAATGGGCCATAAACGCCGAATCCGCCATTATTGAATAGCCCAAATAAACGGCCACTGGTTAATTCGATTACTGTTTTGGCTGCACGTTCAACACTTTCTTTATCATCTAAATCCAGTTCAATCGGTTCGAATCCCAACTCACACATATGGGCTAAATCATCAGGCTTGCGGCAGGCTGCAAGCACACGGTAACCGCGTTGAAGGAGTGTTTTGGCCGCCGCTAACCCGATCCCACTGGAACACCCTGTAATAAGAATAGCTTTTTGCATAAATTTACCTGTTTATCTGCATCAATTTATGGAAATAAATGATTTACTATTGAGAAATATTTTGATTAAACGCTTACTCTCAGTAAGCGTTTATTGTTGCAGATAGCCTGAATACTGACTGCGCACAAAATGACAAATAAAATAGCCTGTTGGAGTAAGCTATTAAGAATGGTTGATATATGCCGATAGTTTATTGGACATCCAATCAGCAATAAAAGGCTGCGCAGCTTGGTTAGGGTGCAGCCCATCGTCTTGCATCCATTCTGGTTTAATAACAACGTGCTCCATGAAAAATGGTAGCAGAGGAATTTGGTTGTGCTCAGCCAGTGCAGGGTAAATTTTTGCAAAGGATTCGGTATAGCGTTTTCCATAATTAGGTGAAATCCGAACTTGCATTAACAGTGGTTGCGCACCGGCTTGTTTGATCAAAGTAATGCCCTGCTGCAAATCTTGCTCTATGTTTTTAATGGGAAAACCACGCAATCCATCATTTGCACCAAGCTCTATCAGAACCCATTTGGGATTGTGTTGTTTCAATAATTCAGGCAGACGTTCAAATGCCTGTGCTGTTGTATTGCCGCTGATGCTGCCGTTAACGATGGTTGTTTTTTTTCCGGTCTGCTGCCATTGCTTTGCCATTAGTCTGGGCCACGAATGTTCAACGGGCAGGCGATATCCGGCACTGAGGCTATCACCCATTATCAGCAGGGTATCAGCCGCCACCGCTCTGGCGCTGCATAGAACTAACAATAAAAGGAAAAATACATGGCTGTAGAAAGTATTCTTGAAGTTCATCATCTCACTAAACATGTCGGTCAAGGGGAACAGGTAATTAATATATTGCAAGGTATTGAGTTGGTTGTCGAGCCAGCGCAGACAATTGCATTGATCGGTGAATCAGGATCGGGCAAATCAACCCTTTTGGGTATTATTGCCGGATTGGATGATGGTAGCGGGGGAGAGGTTCACCTGTTGGGGAAAAATATCAGCCGTATGAATGAAGAAGAGAGGGCGCAATTAAGGGCAGAAAATGTCGGTTTTGTTTTCCAATCGTTTATGTTGATCCCTACCTTGAACGCCTTGGAGAATGTCCAGCTTCCCGCGTTGTTGCGTGGTGAGTCAGAAAATCAAAGTCGTCAGCAAGCCATCGAATTACTTGAACAGCTAGGATTGGGAAAACGCCTGAAACATATGCCGGCCCAACTTTCAGGCGGAGAACAGCAACGGGTGGCTTTGGCCCGGGCGTTCTGTACCCGTCCCAAAATTCTGTTTGCTGATGAACCAACAGGTAATCTTGATCGCCAGACAGGTGATCGTATTGCTGATTTATTGTTTTCCCTCAATCATGATTACGCCACGACTTTGATTCTGGTGACCCATGACAGTCAACTCGCTGCCCGCTGTCAGCGTCGTTTACGTTTGGTGGATGGCAAATTGCGGGAGGAAGCATGATCTGGCGCTGGTTTTGGCGTGAATGGCGTACCCCGTCTCTTCTGATTGTCTGGCTGTCCCTGACATTGGCCGTCGCTTGTGTGCTGGCATTGGGGCGGATTAGTGATCGCATTGATCAAAGTGTGCATTATCAGAGCCGTGATTTTCTGGCGGGCGATCTGGTCTTAAGGGCCTCGTATCCCGTTGATGAAGGTTGGCTTAAAAGGGCGCAGGATCAAGGGCTGACACTGAGTCGTCAGATCTCATTTTCAACCATGACATACGCGGGAGATATTCCGCAACTAGCTCAGGTTAAAGCGGCCGATGATCGTTATCCATTGTATGGAGAGCTGGAAACCTATCCGCAGGGGTTAAAACCGGAAAAAGGTTCTGTGCTGGTGGCACCGCGATTGCTGACATTATTGGGTATTAATATCGGGGATAAACTTGACGTGGGGGATACCACCCTAAAAGTAAGTGGGGAATTGCTGCAAGAGCCTGACAGTGGCTTTAGTCCATTCCAGATTTCTCCCCGAATCTTAATCAGTATTGAAGATGCCAAAGCGACAGGGGCAATCCAACCGGGGAGCCGATTGACTTATCGCTATATGTTTTCGGGTTCTCCGTCGGCTATCCAATCCTTCCAGCAATTCGTTGATCCGCAATTAAAAGCGGATCAGCGTTGGTTAACGCTAAAACAGGATAATAGTGCATTAGCTCAATCCATTGAGCGAGCCCAGCAATTTTTACTCTTATCAGCCTTATTGACGTTATTGCTTGCCGTGGCTGCGATGGCGGTTTCCATGGCGCATTATTGCCGCAGCCGACATAATTTGATTGCCATCCTGAAAACATTGGGAGCAGGGCGTTGGGCTTTACGGCAGTGGATTATTGGGCAATGGTTGGTGATATTGCTGGCCGCGGTTGCGGTAGGTTCTGTTTTAGGTCTGGTTTTTGAGTCCGCCCTGATTCGGATTTTAGCGGGAATGTTGCCGAAGATGTTGCCGGAAGCGGGAATGTGGCCGTGGATATGGGCGATTGGCACCTTGTTTGGCATTGCCTTGTTGGTGGGAATTCGCCCTTATCGCCAATTAATGGCTACCCAGCCTTCACGCGTATTGAGAAGTGATGTTACTGCGACTATCTGGCCATTGCGTTACTACCTGCCTGCGGTAGCCTTAATTGTGACGGGAGGGTTGGTCTTACTGGCAGGAACTAAGCCGCTGCTATGGTCATTGCTGGCGGGAGTACCCGTTATCGCATTGTTATTGGCGCTGTTGGGATGGGGCGGCTTATGGATATTGCGCCGCGTGACATTCAGCCAATTAAGCCTGCGTCTGGCCGTTAATCGTCTATTATGCCGCCCATTTCAGACCATGACACAATTGGCTGCATTTTCACTGTCATTTATGCTGTTGGCCCTGCTCATTATGGCAAGGGGCGATTTATTGAATCAGTGGCAGCAACAGTTGCCGCCTGACAGCCCGAATTATTTCCTGCTTAACATAACTAAACCGCAAATTGCCCAGGTTAATGATATGTTGAACAAATATCAGGCCAAACCCACTGAGTTTTACCCTGTGGTGTTGGCGCGCCTGACGGAAATAAATGGTCAATCAGCCATTGAATGGGCTGATGAAAGGCACCCCAATAGTACAACGGTACGTCGCGAACTGAACTTAACATGGAAATCAGAATTACCGCCTTTTAATACCCTCGTTGAGGGAACTTGGCCACCGAAGCCAAACGAAGTTTCCATGGAACAGGGCGTTGCTGAACGGCTGCAAATCAATGTGGGAGATAAGCTCTCATTCACCGGTGATACCCGGATATTTCATGCTACGGTAAGCAGTATTCGCAAGGTGGATTGGGAAAGTGTGAATCCGAATTTCTTTTTTATCTTCTCTAAAGAGACATTGGAAAATCAGCCGGCAATGTGGCTGACCAGCTTCCATTATGAAGGTGATGGGCGATTGCTGACAGAAATTAATCGGCATTTCCCGACAATCAGCATGTTGGATGTTGGTTCGATAATCAAACAGATACAAGGTATCTTGCAGCAAGTCAGCAAGGCGTTGGAAATCATGGTCGTGCTGGTTATGGTTTGTGGCGGATTGTTGTTACTGGCACAAATTCAGGTCGGTATGAGCCAGCGTCAGCTTGAATTGGTGGTATACCGCACACTGGGGGCGAGCAAAAAACTTCTGCGCCGTACACTGTGGAGTGAATTTGCATTGCTTGGTTTTATGGCGGGGGTGGCTGCGGCATTTGGCGCAGAAATTGCACTCTGGTTATTGCAAACCCAAGTCTTTAATTTCCCATGGCAACCACAATGGCAGATGTGGATTTTACTTCCTGTTATCAGCAGCTTACTGCTTTCATTATGTGGTGGTTGGTTGGGAATTCGGTTATTGCGGGGACAAGGGCAATATCGGCGCTTGCCTGAATAATTCCCGCCTATTTTCGGTTTATTATTAACAATGATGAAATAAACCTCGTTTGAAAAAACGAGGTTTATCAGCAAACTGGCTGGAAACTATCAGGCAAATTCCTCTCTTAATTTAGGCAGGAGCTGATCCCCGAAAACCTTTAACCCCTTTATGTAATCGGGAAAAATCAACATAACACCATCCAGATCACAAGTACGGATTAAATCAACCAGTTGCTTATAGCAGGTATCTGGCGCACCGATGGCAGTATGGGTCATAAAGGCATTTTGTGAGCGCTCTACCATCGCATTGCTTTTTCCATCCATATCGACGCCAAAACTGCGCATCATATTTTTGACGGCTTCCACATCCAAACCCTGACGGTAGAACTGGGCAAGGGTTTCAGCATAGGCATCTGTTTCGGCACAAATGACGGTACACATGCAGAATGTCTTGGTGGTTGTGTTGTACTCAGCGGCGATACGCTTTGCAGTTAAACTGATATTGCGGGTTTCTGCCTCATCCTTACCACCGATAAAACAAACATCGGTGTGGCGTACACTGAAACGCAGCCCTTGCTCAGATTGGCCGGCACAAACCAAATAAGGACGAGGGAGGGAAAGCGGTTTTGGTTCAGAAACGCACTGTTTTAAATGAAAATAAGTACCTTCATGAGTGACTTGTTTTTCACGCCAAAGTCGTTTGATCAACTGAGTCCACTCTTCAGTCATGGCATAGCGTTGGTCATGATCCAGACTGTCATCCCACTCACCCATTTGTTCAAATTCATCTCGGAATGAGCCGGAAACAATATTCAGCCCTGCGCGTCCCTGACTAATCTGATCCAGAGTGGCGATCATTTTAGCGGTCACAGCCGGATTATGTAGCCCGGCGTGAACTGTAGCGATCAATTTTGCTCGGTGGGTAACTTCGGCAATGCCTGCCATCATTGTGACGGACTCAAGCGAGCTGCCCCAATGATCTGTTTCACCACCGAATCCACGCCATTTACCCATGGACATAATGAAATCAAGGCCAATCTGGTCAGCCAGAATGGCAGCCTCACGGTTTTGTTTATAAGACGCATCCAGTGGCGGCGTGTTTTTGGAGATGATCCACCCACCTTTGGCAATGGGCAGAAAAACACCGAACTCTTTCTTTGACATCACTATTTCCTTGTTTGTTGTTGTTTCAGTTCATTTTGGCCCTATTCAGTAAATTGAGTGTCTTCGATTGAGCGCTTTTTCATTTTCTGAGTAGGCGGTTTCATCATCAATGTTACGACAAGAACAACAAGTACGGGGATAGCAATAATTAAGAATGCTGAAGTAAAACTACCTGAATAATCTTTGATGGCGCCGGCAAAAAAAGGTGCCAGACACGCCAGTGTAGAAATCAGATTCATGATTGAGAACAGTTCCAGATAAGGCTTACGGCCAAAATAGTTAGCCAGCAATACACTGGAGGCGAGGAAAGTCATCCCGTAGCCCATGCCGACAAACAGGGTAAATGCGATTAAGAAAGGCCATGAAGAAGCAATACTCAGTGCAATCAGGCCAAGAATGATGATAGCCAGGCTGCCAATGAGTAATTTTTTCGGATCTATCCACTCCCCGACGGCACCACCGGCCAATCGGGAAAACGCATTAATAAAGGCCATCGTGCTCAGTAGCCCTGCGGCAATGGCTTCGCTGAAACCATTTTCGATAATATGGGCAACCGCAAAGCTATTGACCGTAATACCACACCATAAAAACGCAGTATAAGTTGCTGCAATCACGTAGAATTGCCATGTCCGCAGTGCCTGATGCGCAGTCCAGCGCTGTTTAGTGCGATAAATACCGGAGGTATCCCGGCTGTTATGTTGTTGATTTACGGCCTTGGCGTGGGCAATTTCCCGTTTCCCTTCCCGAAGGGTAAAAATCGTCAGGATAACGAAAATGGTGAGTACAATGGCAGAAATCATCCAGTGCATCCGCCACGTCCCCCAAATCCGGGTTGCCAGAAAATAGATCCACGGGCCAATGACGCCGCCCAATCCACCAATCGTGAAATAGAAGCCAAAAGCAAGAGACTGTTTCTCATATAGCCGTGAAATTACATAAGTGCCCGGAACAGTAGCCAAAAAGGTAAAACCGATGCCGATTAAAGCCGTACCAATAAAATACGATGAAATAACATGTGTGTGGTAAAGATTGTAGAAACCAGCCAGAAAAATCAGCAGGCCAGTGAACAAAGTAAAGCGGACACCAGCCTTACGGATAAATATCGTCGGCAAAAAACTGGATAGCCCGCAGGTCAGCCCAAGCAGGGTGAAGCCTAAACCGGCATTCGTCCAACTCCAGCCCAGTTCATAAATCATGCTGGGCAAGACAACACCCAATGACGTAAAGGTAGTTGCTGTGGATAAAAAGTAAACCATGCCTAAAAGTATCAGCAAAAACCACTGATAAGTACGCCCGAATTTGTCGTGTTGAATGGACATTGTGACCCCATCAAGGATATAAACCATTAAAAACGGCACTATTTTATGTGTTTATTAGAAAAAGCTGTATCGAATAAACACCCCGTAGCTAAATTGATTCGTGCGAAAATCAGAAGTATCTTTTATTTTGTACTTATTTTTAACCGGATTCACAACAATCCCTGTCCATAAATGGCCGGGCTGATACCCTAATTTTTTTCCCAGGTCATAATGCAATTCAGGCTTGAAATCGACCATTTCAGGATTATCGCCTAACCCCAGTGTATAATCGAAAGTTCCGACGATGCGGAAATCCCCCAATTGGTTGCTGAAAGGAATACCATAATCAATGTGGATGCGCTGGTCGTCCCAACTCCCGTTGGCATTATTTTCAAAATAAAAGATAGTGCGTAACCAGCTGAACCCGTTTACTTGCCAATCAAGACTCAGACCGGGAAAATAATCATGTTTTACGTTCTTGGTTTTAGCAATCCACTGAGCAAACAGCACATCTTTCAATGGACCATAGGAAAAATCATATCCTGTGATTTTACTGGCACTGAGTCTTGGTACAAACTTATAGTAATAGGTGCTTTTATCACCTTTATAGTCATGCTGTAGTGAATTTTGCCAAATACTGTAGACATACATATCGCCTATTTTGTAATCACCAAAGGCTTCTACAATGGGAGAAATGGTTTTCTGGGGAGCAACTTTATTTTCGAATTGAAAGTAAAGGCTGGTATCAACCGATTGAAAATTGACAAAATCACTTGCCTGGACGCCATTGGCAATGGATAGCAATAAGGAAGGAAATAAGCCCATTTTAATTATATGGTTTTTTAGCTTGTTGATAAATTGCAAATGATTTCTCCTTTCACGTTACGGCAGAGCGATGGACAGTAGCATCGTGCTAACAGGGTAATTTTATCAAAGTTTTTTTATTACTGAAAAAACAAAATAGATTAAAAATATTATTCATATAAAAAGAAAAGTAAATAAAGAATTTTTATAAAATAGCTTTGTTTTTAGTTTTTAATTACAGAGATACTTTTAATTGCAAAAATAGGTTTAATTACCAATATGGTTTTAACGCTAATTAGCACATGGTATTACTGAATATACTATTAAGAAAGAGTATGTCACAATCATTTAATTATTTTTAAATAAAACCCATAAGTTATGATAAAAAGCTTGTGTTTGAAATAATATTATATTCAGCAGAGGAGAGGAATCATGTATACAGGCATTGTACAAGGTAAAGAAAATGTATTATCACTCAATAAAAATAACGGATTCAGTACGTTGATTGTGAGTAATCACAATCATTTTTTTGATGATGTTACTGTCGGAGCCAGTGTTGCCATTGATGGCACATGCCTGACTGTCACCCAATTCAGTGGGGATCGCGTTTCTTTTGATATTTCCGATTTCACTGCTGACACCACTACGTTAAAGTTTCTTTCGATTGGTGATGAGGTCAACATTGAACGCTCACATCAGATGAATAAAGAAAATGGCGGACACAGTCTTTATGGGCATGTAGAGGGTATAGCTGAAGTAGTAGAGTTTACTGCAACAGGTGAAACCTACCGATTAGTTATCCGAATTCCTCAAGACAACATTAACTATTTCTTCCTGAAAGGTTTCATTGGGCTTCATGGTTGTAGCTTAACCATCAACGGAATTGATGAAGAAAACAAGATGATTACTTTAAACCTGATCCCTGAAACGTTAAGGATGACGAACCTCAGTAAGATGAAAGTAGGTGATTTTCTCAATTATGAAATCGATCAGACGACAAGAACGATTGTGGATACCCTTACCAGGACACTATCAAGAAAATAATAGCGGGTAATAAAAACAAAATAGGAAGCGGTAACCATTGCCAATAGTTACCGCTTCCTGATCATTGGTTTGCTATTCCTTTGTTATGGAATATGAAAAGCCGATCAAATTAATTTATTTTGTACCCATTCCAGACCACTTTGGTACTCTGCCGGCAATAATGGCGCTAACACTTGCAATGCCATTTTCAAGGTATCCCGGTCAGAATGAACCAAATTCAAATGCCCTACCTTACGAACCGGACGAACTTCCTTTTCATACCAATGTAAACGAACCAACGGTAAACTGAGCCACGAGGGGTTCACCTCTGTACCGATCAGATTGATCATAATGGACGGAGCAAATATTTCTGGCTTAGGCATGGGCAGATCCAGTATTGCCCGTAAATGAAGTTCAAACTGGCTGATAGACGCGCCGTTTTGTGTCCAGTGACCACTATTATGAACCCGGGGTGCCAGTTCGTTGATCAACAAATTATCACCAACAATAAAACATTCCATCGCCATCACACCGATATAATTCAGGTGATCCATGATGGTAGCCAGCATTTTTTCTGCTTGTTGCTGTAATTTCTTATCCGTATTGGGTAAGGCAACACTGGTACGCAAAATGCCTTCCTGATGCAGATTGTGGGTCAGCGTGTAAAATACCGATTCCCCTTGGGCATTACGGGCACCCACCAGAGAAACTTCCCCTGAAAACGGGATCCCTTGTTCTACAATACACTCACCATAAATTTCAGGTGGCAATTCTGCTTCATCACCCGGCCGTATACGCCACTGACCACGTCCATCATAGCCGCCCGTCCGGCGCTTAACGATGATGAAGTCACCTAATTCAGCGAACAGTTGTGACCACTGGCTTGGGTCGGAAAGTAGTTTCCAGGGGGCTGTTGCCAGACCCAACGTATCCATCAATTGTTTTTGTGGCAAGCGATCGGCCAATTGCGGGAAAATATCGCGATTAATAAAAGCATTATGATGTGCCAGCTCGCGAGTTAACGCAGTTTCGGGCCAACGCTCGATTTCTGCGGTAATCACACTGCTCTGATAAGGCACTGCTTCCGGCTCTGCATCCAACCCGACGGGGTAAACTGCAATCCCCAACGGCTCACCGGCTTGACGCAACATCCGGCCCAACTGACCATTACCCAATACACAAACAGGCTTCATGCGCCCTCCCGTGGGTCAGGATTCTCCAAAACATCCTGTGTTTGTGCTTGGCGCCATTCTGACAGACGTTGAAACAAAGCATCATCATGCAGAGCCAGCACTTGGGCAGCCAGCAAGGCTGCATTTGCGGCTCCGGCTTTACCGATAGCCAGTGTGCCAACAGGAATACCTTTTGGCATTTGAACGATAGAATACAGGCTATCGACACCACTCAGCGCGGCGCTTTGCACTGGGACCCCAAACACAGGCACTAAGGTTTTGGCCGCTAACATTCCCGGTAAATGTGCTGCACCTCCTGCGCCCGCGATAATCACATCAAAACCGTTTTCCTTAGCGTGTTCGGCAAAATGAAAAAGCTTATCGGGGGTTCGGTGTGCCGAAACAACCTCAACATGGAAAGGAATATCAAGAGAGGTCAAAATATCGGCTGCATGTTGCATGGTCGCCCAATCACTTTTTGAGCCCATGACAATGGCGATTTTGGCGTGATGCTGCGCCTCTATTTCTGTTGTAGAAGTCATAGCTGTTGTGGGATCAGAGCTGGCCGTCATAAATCAGATGCTCCTGTATAGAGTGTCTACCAGAACAAAGGTGATGTTTAAGGCGACGGATCATATCACGCGAATTGCACAAGGAAAACGTTTGTGTTACCTGATTTATCTATTTTTCCAAAATAAATAACGCAATTCAAAATGGGAAAGATATCAACTCAATGGATGTTTCTGTTACTTTAAACATCGAACCGTGATGATGCCATGCGCCCAATACACCGCGATACACCGTTTTATTATCGATTTGAAGATCATGTATTGCCGGGCGATGGGTGTGCCCGTGAATCATCCAATCGGCCTGATGTTTTTCAAAGTGTCTGATAACGGCTTGTTGATTGACATCCATGATGGATTCAGACTTCTGAGTATTGGCATATTGGCTGCCCGCCCGCATTTTGGCTGCAATTTTCAACCGAATGAATAAAGGAAGAAGTAAGAACAGACGTTGTATCCACGGAGTATGTACCCGCTTGCGGTACTGCTGATAACCGATGTCATCTGTGCATAGTGTATCGCCATGCAGGATTAAAATACGCTTGCCATACAATTCCAGCACGTTTTCCTGTGGCAGTAAGATCAAACCACTCTCTCTGGCAAAACGGGAGCCCAGCAGGAAATCACGATTACCGTGAATGAAATAACAGGAAATCCCCTTCTGTTTTAGTTCATTGAGTGCGTGGGCAACTTTAGTGTGTAGAGGGTTGGGATCATCATCACCAATCCAATAATCAAAAAAATCACCGAGGATATAAAGATTCTCAGCATGGATTGCTTCTTCACGTAAAAAACGAAGAAAACCGGCAGTAATTGCCGGTTCTTGCTCACTGAGATGTAGATCTGCAATAAACAGTGTACTCATGTAACGATTAACTATTCTCTAACAGTCATTATTCGCTAACGGTAACACGCTCGATGATCACATCTTCGCGTGGTACATCTTGGTGCATACCGCTGCGGCCAGTGGAAACGCCTTTGATTTTGTCAACCACGTCCAGGCCTTCAACCACTTCGGCGAATACGCAATAACCCCACCCATCAGGACGTTCTGAACGGAAGTTCAGGAAATCGTTATCAACAACGTTGATGAAGAACTGGGCAGTTGCAGAGTGCGGATCATTGGTACGCGCCATTGCAAGGGTGCCACGGCTGTTTTTCAGGCCATTGTTTGCTTCGTTCTTGATAGGATCTTTTGTTACTTTCTGCTTCATGCTTGGTTCAAAGCCACCGCCTTGAATCATAAAGCCATTGATCACACGATGAAAAATTGTGTTGTCATAAAAGCCTTCAGAGCAGTAATTTAAGAAGTTCTCAACAGTTACCGGCGCTTTATCCGCGAAAGTATTGATCACGATATCGCCAAAGTTGGTGTGGAAAGTCACCATAATAAAAATCCTAATAATAGTTTTGATTGACCCTGTATTCTAGGGGGTTCGGAACAACCGCTGTTATATCATATATGAGATTTTGAGTCAGTACTCTGAAATCGTATCAGAACAAGGTGGTTTGCGGCACTTGCAAAGCACTGCATATCAAGGTGAAATACCTCGCTTGGCTTCTCTATATTCTGGTTTATTTATATCGCTGATAAAGAGGCCTATAATCAGCGAATTCATTCTATTTTATACACGTACATCTTTAATACACGTACATCAATTTTTACGGAAAACCCCCTGATGCTAAAAATTTTCAACACTCTCAGCCGCCAAAAAGAAGAATTTAAGCCGATTCATGAAGGGAAAGTGGGCATGTACGTGTGTGGCATTACCATTTATGATTTGTGTCATATTGGTCATGGCAGAACGTTTGTTGCATTTGATGTTATTGCCCGTTATCTGCGTTATCTGGGATACGATCTCACCTATGTCCGTAACGTCACTGACGTGGATGATAAAATCATCAAACGTGCCATTGAAAATAATGAAAGCTGTGACGATTTGACCACACGCATGCTGGCAGAGATGCACAGCGATTTTGACGCGCTGAATATCCAGCGCCCGGATTTAGAACCTCGTGCAACGCAACATATCGCAGAGATTATTGAAATCGCGTCAAAGCTGATTCAGCGTGGACATGCTTATGTTGCGGCTAATGGCGATGTGATGTTCTCCATTGATACCAACCCTGATTACGGCTTGCTTTCCCGCCAGGATCTGGAGCAATTACAAGCGGGAGCGCGTGTTGAAGTCGCAGATGTAAAACGCAATCCAATGGATTTTGTGTTGTGGAAAATGTCCAAGCCGGGTGAGCCTAGCTGGGAATCCCCGTGGGGAGCCGGTCGTCCGGGTTGGCATATTGAATGTTCTGCCATGAACGGCAAGACGCTTGGTCACCATTTTGATATTCACGGCGGCGGTTCTGATTTGATGTTCCCACATCATGAAAACGAAATCGCGCAATCCACTTGTGCCCATGATGGCCCTTACGTTAATTACTGGATGCACTCTGGCATGGTCATGGTAGATAAAGAGAAGATGTCCAAATCTTTGAACAATTTCTTTACTATCCGCGACGTGCTGGAATATTACGATGCTGAAACTGTGCGTTATTTCTTGCTGTCTGGTCATTATCGTAGCCAACTGAACTACACAGAAGAAAACCTGAAACAGGCTCGTACTTCCCTTGAGCGTTTGTATACTGCACTGCGCGGTACAGATAAAACCGTTCAACCGGTTGGTGGAGAAGCATTTGAAGCTCGTTTTACAGAAGCGATGAATGATGATTTTAATACACCAGAAGCGTATTCAGTCCTGTTTGACATGGTTCGTGAGATCAACCGCCTGAAGGCAGAAGACGTTACTGCGGCGAATGGGCTGGCGGCTGAATTGCGTAAGCTGGCGGGCGTTCTTGGTCTTTTGGAACAAGATCCTGAACATTTCTTGCAGGGCGGAGCGCAAGCGGACGATGACGTCGCTAAAATCGAAGCACTCATCAAACAACGTAACTATGCCCGTAAGAACAAAGAGTGGGCATTGGCAGATGCAGCGCGTGATCAGTTGAATGAAATGGGCATTGAGCTGGAGGATGGCCCACAGGGAACAATCTGGCGTCGTAAGTAATCGATTTCTGATTGATTGAACGTTGTTATCTCACAGAACCGCCCTTGATATGGGCGGTTCAATTTTTTGAATTTACTTTTTTACCGCAATATTCTTATTTGCAATACATGAGCGGAATAAAAACGTCAGATTTATCGATGAGTATTCAAATACTCAGGATAGAAAGCATTTCCAGTGTGATACGTGGTTTTTCCAGAAACAGAGTTTCGTTTCATGGCAACAAAAGAATCATTATTTAAATGTTCTGGTACTTGATGTGTGCTATCACTGGAAGCAAGATTAAGAAGAGAAATTGTCACTCTACGTTTAGAGTTACTTAATTTATAAGACATACCCAACAACCTTCTTGCAGCTCGATTACTTAACATAATTAACCCCGTTTCAGTTGTACGTAAGCTTCCCAGTATAGCAACTTATTAGAAAATCAAAACATTGCTGGCATGATTGTTCATCGAGACATCGTCAGCATCACATATTTTGTGGATAAAACCAGATAAATCTATTGCTAGTCACATCAATATCATGATGCCTATTATTATCTACTCGTATGGGATGCTGCGGTTTTTTAAAAAAAATCATACGATGATTTAGCAGTAGATCAGAGTAATTAGCTTTAGTACCTATTAATTTTCCCATTGAAGCTTTCACTGGCTTTTGGGTGAGATTGGAAAATTTTTGAGCGAAGCCTGTTTCTCCCAGATAGCAACAGCAAAGTCTTATACTATTAATATTATATTTATTTAACGCGATGCTCGACTTTAACATCCTATGACGTTGGCTTGTTGAAGCCAGTCGCGTTGACTTTTACCTTGTTTAAAATTGGCAAAAATGCCCAACGTATGAGAAAGC